>JBKBVC010000065.1:0-1550 GCA_046289805.1 Tabrizicola sp. | reverse complement strand
CATCTGACGGTGGCGCAAAACATCTCGTTCGGCCTTGAAATGCTTGGGAAACCCGCCGCCGAGGTCAAGGCGCGGACGGCGCAGATGCTGGCGCTGGTGAAGCTCGAGGCCATGGCCGGGCGCAAGACCAGCCAGCTGTCGGGCGGGCAGCAGCAGCGGGTGGCACTGGCCCGCGCGCTTGCGCCGCAGCCGAAGGTGCTGCTTCTGGACGAGCCCCTTTCTGCGCTGGACCTGAAGCTGCGCAAGGAGATGCAGATCGAGCTGAAGCGGTTGCAGCTCGAGACCGGCATCACCTTCATCTTCGTGACCCACGACCAGGAGGAAGCCCTGACGATGTCCGACCGCATCGCGGTGATGAGTGCGGGCAAGATCCAGCAGGTCGGCACCGCGAAGGAAATCTACATCCATCCGAAGAACCGCTTTGTCGCCAGCTTCATCGGCGAGACCAACTTCCTGCACGGGGTGGCCGAGACCGGCGCTCTGCGGCTGGCCACGGGCGAGCGGATCGAGGTGCCGGGTCTGCCCGCCGGCGGCGAGGCGACCGTCAGCGTCAGGCCGGAGCAGGTACGGCTCGGCCCGCCCTCGGACGGGCTGAAGGCCAGCGTGAAGGCGCTGGTCTATTTCGGCACCGACACGCATTGCCACCTCGTGCTGACGGACGGCACCGAAGTGGTCGCGCGGCTGCAAAGTCCGGCCACGGGCGAGGCTGGCCTTGCGGAAGGCCAGGCGGTCGGCATCCGCTTTGCCGAGGGCGCAGTGCAGCGGGTGGAAGACTGACATGAGCCCCGCCGAGGAGAAAGCCATCCGCAGCTCGGCCCGCAACGGCTGGCTTCTGTCGCTGCCGGCGCTTATCGTGCTGGCGCTGGCGGCCTCGGGACCGCTGTTGATCGTCGTCTACTATTCCTTCCTGACCGCGAACGACACGGGCGGTGTCATCCGGCAGTTCAGCATCGAAGGCTGGCGGGCGATCTTCCTGAGCTACGACATCTTCGAGGACCGCTACACCCTGGCGGACGCGCATCTGACGATCTTCTGGCGCTCGGTCTGGCTGTCGCTGGCGACCACCGCGCTGACCTTCGTCATCGGCTTCCCGACCGCCTGGTTCATCGCCACCCGGCCCGCCCGGCAGCGCGCGATGTGGCTGTTCCTGATCACGATCCCGTTCTGGACCAACCTCCTGATCCGCACCTTCGCGATCAACGAGGTCATCCGCAACGAGGGCATCCTGAACACGTTGCTGCTCTGGCTGGGCGTGATCGACCAGCCGCTGCGCATCGTCTATACCGAAACGGCCGTCCTGATCGGGATGACCTATGTCTACCTGCCGCTCATGGTGCTGCCGCTCTACGCCACCATCGAACGCTTCGACATGCGGCTGCTGGAAGCCTCCTACGACCTTTACGCCAGCCGCTGGCGCACGTTGCGCCGGGTGATCCTGCCCATCGTCAAGCCGGGGATCATCGCGGGCTCGATCCTGGTCTTCGTGCCCTCGCTCGGCGCCTATGTGACGCCCCGAATCCGTGGCGGCGGGAAGAAGAGGATGATCGGCA
>JBKBVC010000454.1:0-1698 GCA_046289805.1 Tabrizicola sp. | reverse complement strand
CGCGCGGTCGAAGATCGCCAGGCCGATCGGCAGGTCGGCGAAGGTCTTGGTCAGCGTCTGCATGAACTCGCGCAGCGCGGTTTCGGCCTGCACCGCCTTGTCGGCCGCCTGCGCATAGCACAGCGTTTCCTCCCCCGCCGGCACTTGGATCAGGTCGAACCATTCCGCGCCGCTGGGCATCTGCAGCTTCAGCCGCGCCGCGGCGCCGGGCGCCCGGTCGAACAGCTTCGGCAGGGGCCAGGACAGATCCTCGCCCTCGGGCAAGAGCTCGACCGCGCGGATCAGGTAGGCATGGTTCGCCCAGACCACCGCGCCATCGGCAGCCTCTTTCCACAGAAGAACCGGAGCCCGGGACAGGATCGCTCGTTGCACCAGGACCTCGTTCTGGAGGGCCGCCACCGTCGCGGCGTCGCAGTGGCCGGTCTGCGGGTCGGTCGGAAATCCGGCCTGACCGGCCTCCACCGCAAGATGCAGGAGACCCGAGCGCAGTTCGGCCTTGAGGACCAGCGGTGGATTGACCCCGGGATGCGAGGCGATCCTGATCTGGCCGGTGCGGGGAAGGGTTGCCAGCCGCTCTGCCAGGCCGGGGAAATCGGGGCCGAAGCGCGCCATCAGCCGGCCCCAGGCGCGCTGGTCCTCGCCTTCCGGCAGCAGCGCGCGTGCCGCGGGCGAGGCGTCGATCAGCCGGTCTCCGTCGAAGAGGAAGGCGACCTGCGCCGGGGTGGCCGCGAAGATGCTGGCGACCTCAGCCGGCTGGCGGTCGAGCCAGGCCTGCATCAGGACCAGTGCCGACAGGGCAACCAGGAAGGCCGCGAGCACCATGCCGAAGATCATCGCCGGATCGCCCATTCCGAAAGCACCCTGAAAAGGACTCAACTTTAGCTAACGCTAGGCGCCGAAAGGTTAACTGCCGGTTAATCCGGACTTCGGATCGGGACCGGCTCTGTCGAACGACCCGCAAGACCACCCTTTCGCAGCCTGACCGCAGGTGATAGCCAGCCACGGCCATGACGACGCAACAGAACACCAAGGCCGGCATCTGGCTGATGATCGCGACGACCCTGGTCTTTGCCGCGCAGGACGGGATCTCGCGGCTCCTGGGGTCGAACTACCCGGTGACGATGGTGGTGATGATCCGCTTCTGGTTCTTCGCCGTCTTCGTCATGGCCCTGGCCGCCCGGTCGCAGGGCGGTCTTGCGGCTGCCGCGAGGTCGCACTTCCCCTGGGTGCAGTTGACGCGAGGGCTGATCCTGGTGGCCGAAATCGCCGTGATGATGGTGGGCTTCGTCAAGCTTGGCCTGATCGAGGCGCATGCGGTCTTCACCTGCTATCCGCTGCTGGTTGCGGCTCTGTCGGGGCCGGTGCTGGGCGAAAAGGTCGGCTGGCGGCGCTGGACTGCGATCCTGGTGGGCTTTGCCGGTGTGCTGGTCATCCTGCAACCCGGCGTTGGCGTCTTTTCGCCCTGGGCGCTCGTGCCGCTTCTGGCGGCGGCGATGTTCGCGCTTTACGGACTTCTGACCCGCTACGTCGCGCGGAAGGACAGCACGACCGTCAGCTTCTTCTGGACCGGCGTCGTGGGCGCCATTGCCATGACGCCCTTCGGTCTTGCGCAATGGACATGGATGACGCCCGCCGACTGGGGCTGGATGGCCACGCTCTGCTGCTCGGCGGCCCTCGGCCACTGGCTACTGATCCAGG
>JBKBVC010000064.1:0-7844 GCA_046289805.1 Tabrizicola sp. | reverse complement strand
GGCACGGTCGATGCGCGGCTGATCGATCCGCTTGTCGATCTGGCGCATCGGCTGAAGCCGGATCTCTGCGTGGTCTCGGGCGATCTGACCCAGCGGGCCCGTGCAGAGCAGTTTCATGGCGCAAGGGAATTCATCGCCCGCCTGCCCGCCCCGGTCCTCAGCGTCCCCGGCAACCATGATGTGCCGCTCTACAACCTGCCGGCCCGGCTACTTGCCCCCTTTGTCGGGTATCGTCGCGGCCTTGAAGCCGAGCTCGAGCCCGACGCCCTGTTGTCCGACGCCGTGGTTCAAGGCGTGAACACGGCCAATCCGCTGGCATGGAAGGCCGGCTATCTGCGCCCCGCCTCGGTCGCAAGGCTCAAGGCGGCCTTCGCTGCGGCAGCCCCGGGGGTCTGGCGGATCGCGGTCATGCACCACGCCCCGGTCCCGGCGGCAGACGGCACCGCCGCCGACATGACCTATCCTGCGCAGGCCCTTGCCGCGCTGTCCCGCGCCGGGGCGGACATCATGCTGTCCGGCCATACCCACATGCCGCACATGAGCCTTGCCGGCACGGCAGCCGGGGTGCTGTTCCTCCAGGTCGGCACCGCATTGTCCACCCGGCTAAAGACCGGCAGCAACGATGTCGCGCTCCTCAGCCTGTCGCCGGGAGTGGTGAGGGTGGAAAGCTGGCTCTCCCCGCCAGGGAGCCGCGGCTTCGACCCCGGCCCCGCCCGGACCTACCGCCGCCGGGACGGGGTCTGGAACGAGGTTGACAATCCGTAAACGTCCGCGGGCAACTGATTGGAATTGCTACGGTATCCGGAAATGTCCACCGTGGACATCAATACCAGGCATCGGCCACGGCGGCCTTCTTGCGGGCGACGAAGTCGTGCAAGGCGTCGCGGACCCCCGCGTCCAGGGGTGGCGCCTCATACTCCGCCAGCCGCTTCTTCCACAGCCGGTTCGCCCGGGTCGCCGCATCCGAAGACCCCGCCGCCTCCCACTTCTCGAAGGGTTCGTTGTCCGACAACTCGCTGTCCCAGAAGGCGGTCTCGTAGTGCCGCATCGTGTGCGAGCAGCCGAAGAAATGGTTGCCCGGCCCCACCTCGGCGAAGGCCTCGACCGCCAGCTGGTCGTCGTCGATCCTCACCCCGTCCAGGTAGGCATGCAAGGCGCCGCACAGGTCGGCATCCAGCATGAACTTCTCGTAGGACATCGACAGCAGGCCGTCCAGGAACCCGGCGGAATGCAGGATGAAATTGGCCCCGCAATGGACGGCGGCGAGCATCGACATCGTGCCCTCCATCATCGCCTGGGCATCCGGAAGCTTCGAGGTGGTGAAGTTGCCCGAGCAGCGCAGCGGCAGGTTCAGCCGGCGGGCCAGCTGGCCGATCACCTGGCTCCCGATCGCCGGTTCGGGCGTGCCGAAGGTGGGCGAGCCGGACCGCAGCGACATCGACGACAGGAAGTTCCCGAAGATGACCGGCGCACCCTTCCGCTCCAGCTGGGTCAGCGCGCAGCCGGCCATGGTTTCCGCCAGCGACTGGACGATCCCGCCCGCGTTGGTCACCGGCCCCATCGCGCCGCCCAGGATGAACGGCACCACCACCGCCGCCTGGTTGGCCCGGGCATATGCGCGCAGGGACCGGGTCATGGTGCCGTCCCAGACCAGCGGCGAGTTCACGTTGACGTTGCCGAGAATCACGCAGTTCCGGTCCACGAAATCGGCGCCGAACAGGATCCGGCACATCTCGATGCTGTCCTCCGACCGCTCTTCGGCGGTGACGGACCCCATGAAAGGCCGGTCGCTGAGTTCGATATGGGCCAGCACCATGTCGAGGTGCCGCTTGTTCACCGCCAGATCCGTCGGTTCGCAGATCGTCCCGCCGGAATGGTGGAAGTTCGGGCTGGACTGGGCGAGGCGGATGAAGTTGCGGAAATCCTCGATGGTGCCGAACCGGCGCCCGCGGTCGAGGTCCATGACGAAGGGGCTGCCGTAGGCCGGCGAAAAGACCACGTTCTTCCCCCCGATCCGCACCGAATTTGCCGGGTTCCGCGCGTGCTGGGTGAACTCGGACGGCGCGGATTTCAGGATCTCGCGCAGCATGCCGGGCTCGAACTTCACCAGCACGCCCTCGACCTTCGCCCCGGCCCGCCGCCAGTGGTCCAGCGCAACCGGGTCGTCGCGGAACTCGATCCCCGTTTCGGCCAGGACCCGGTCGGCCGCACGCTCGATGCGGATGAGGTTCTCTTCCGACAGCACGTCATAGGTCGGGATGTTGCGGACGATATAGGGCCGGCCCACGCCCTGCCCCTTGTGCGTCCGTTCCGCCTGGCGCGCCTGCCGCCCCGACCGGACCCTGACCTCGCCCATGGTCGCCCCCTCCAGCGAAACTCGACAGTGGTGTCAGGTTTGTCGCAAACCGGCCAAGGGTCTGGTCAATCTGCGACCTCTGAAGGTCTGGAAGCGCCGGATCGGTCTCAGGTCACGACATCGGGTGCGCTGCGGCCGGTGTGGTCGGCGATCGCCGCGATCCGGTGCGCGGCGCGGATCACCGGGGCCAGAGCCTCTTGCGCGTCGTGGTCAAGGCCGTCCGGGCCCGGCGCATAGCGTTCCAGATAGACCCGCAGCGTCGCGCCCTCGGTGCCCGTTCCCGAGAGCCGATAGACGATCCGGCTGCCATCGGCGAACAGGACCCGCACGCCCTGCTTCTGGCTGACCGAGCCATCGACGGGGTCGGTATAGGCGAAATCGTCGGCAGCCTGCACTGTCATCCCCTCGATCACCCGCCCCGGCAGACCGGCCAGCGACCCGCGCAGGGCCGCAAACATCGCGTCGGCCTTCGCGGTCTCGATCGCCTCGAAATCGTGGCGGCTGTAGTAGTTGCGCCCGTATTTCGCCCAATGCTCGCGCAGGATCTCGGCGACGGACTGCTTGCGGACGGCCAGGATGTTCAGCCACAGAAGGATCGCCCAGAGCCCGTCCTTCTCGCGGACATGGTCGGACCCGGTGCCGAAGCTTTCTTCCCCGCAGATCGTCGCGCGCCCGGCGTCCAGCAGATTGCCGAAGAACTTCCAGCCCGTCGGCGTTTCGTATTTCCCGATTCCCAGCGCCTCGGCCACCCGGTCCACCGCCGCCGAGGTCGGCATCGACCGCGCCACGCCCTTCAGGCCCGCCTTATAGCCGGGCGCAAGATGCGCATTGGCCGCCAGCACCGCAAGGCTGTCGGACGGCGAGACATAGATCCCCCGTCCCACCACCATGTTGCGGTCGCCGTCACCGTCGGAGGCGGCACCGAAATCCGGCGCCATGGGGCCGAACATCTCGTCCATCAGCACCTTGGCCCAGGTGGGGTTCGGGTCAGGGTGCAGGCCGCCGAAATCCGGCAAGGGCGTGGCATTCACCACCGTGCCTTTCGGCGCACCAAGGCGGTTCTCCAGGATCTCGACGGCATAGGGGCCGGTGACGGCGCACATCGAATCCATCCGCATGCGGAAGCCGCCGGCGAACATGGCGCGGATCGCGGGAAAGTCGAACAGCGTTTCCATCAGCGCGGCATAGTCGGCCACGGGATCGACGACATCGACGACCATCTCGCCCAGCCGGTGCCGCCCGATCCGGGAAAGATCGACATCCTGCGCCTCGAGGATGCGATACTCCGTCAGCTCGGTCGTGCGCCGGAACATCGCCTCGGTCACGACTTCGGGGGCTGGGCCGCCGTTCGGCATGTTGAACTTGACGCCGAAATCCTCGTCCGGGCCGCCGGGGTTGTGGCTGGCCGACATGATGATGCCGCCGTCAGTCCGGTTCAGCCGGATCAGATGGCTGGCCGCCGGAGTGCTGAGGATCGCCCCCTGCCCCACGATCACCCGCGCCGCGCCGTTGGCCGCCGCCATCCGCAGGATCACCTGCGCCGCGCGGTCGTTGAAATAGCGCCCGTCACCGCCAAGGACGAAGGTCTTGCCGCCCGCGCCCACCACATCGAAGATCGATTGGACGAAATTCTCCAGGTAGTGCCGGCCCATGAAGACCGGGGTCTTCTTGCGCAGGCCAGAGGTGCCGGGCTTCTGACCCGGGATCGGCTGGGTGGCGACGGTGGCGATCTGGGTCATGGCGATCATCCCTTGGCAGGCTGGGTGACAGAGCGGAACAGCAGCACGGACTGGGCCGGCGCCTCGGTGAAATCGGTAGCGGGAATGCCCGCTTCGGGCAGGTCGGGGCGGGTTGTGTCGAGCAGGAGCTGCCAGGCGGGTGCGGTTTCCGGCAGATGCAGGGGGGTGGCGGCGCCAGTGTTGAACACGGCAAAGACCGCCTCGGGGTTCGGATCGCCACCTTCGGCCGACATGCGCAATTCCACACAGAGGCAGCGGAAGGCCGGGTCATGCCATTCCTCGGACTGCGGCACCGTGCCATTCGCCCGGCGCCAGATCACGTCCGGCAACCCGTCCGAGAGTCGCTGGCGCGCGTGCAGGAAGCGGCGCTGGCGCAGGACCGGCAGCGCCCGGCGCAGGGCGGAAAGCCGCCTGACGAACCTCAGCAGGTCGGCATCGGCCTTCGTCCAGTCCAGCCACGAGATCTCGTTGTCCTGGGCATAGGCATTGTTGTTGCCGCCCTGGCTGTGGCCGATCTCGTCCCCTGCCAGGAGCATCGGCACGCCCTGCGACAGGAACAGTGTCGCCAGCAGGTTGCGCTTGCGCCGGGCGCGGGCGGCCAGGACATTGGCGTCTTTCGTCGGGCCCTCGACACCCAGGTTGTCGGAGTGGTTCTCGTGGTGGCCGTCGCGGTTGTCCTCGCCATTGGCGAAGTTGCGCTTGATGGTGAAGCTGACCAGGTCTTCCAGCGTGAATCCGTCGTGGCTGGTCACGAAGTTGATGGAGGATGTTGCCGCCCGACCGGAATGATCGAAGCGTTCGGCGCTGCCCAGAAGCCGGGCGGCAAGATCGCGGGTCATCCCGGCGTCGCCCTTCCAGAACCGGCGCACCCCGTCGCGGAAACGGTCGTTCCATTCGTGGAACGGGTGCGGATAGGCCCCGAGCTGATAGCCGCCGGGGCCAAGATCCCAGGGCTCGGCGATCAGCTTCACGCGGGACAGGACCGGATCCTGCCGGATTGCGTCGAAAAAGCCGCCGTTCGGGTCGAACCCATGCGCCTCGCGCCCCAGCGCGGTGGCGAGGTCGAAGCGGAAGCCGTCAACATGCACGGCCTCGACCCAATAGCGCAAGGAATCCATCACCATCCGCAGCACCATCGGATGGGTCAGGTTCAGCGTGTTGCCGGTGCCGGCATCGTTGACATAGTGCCGCCCGCCTCCGGCCAGGCGGTAGTAGCTGGCGTTGTCGAGGCCGCGGTAGCACAGGGTCGGGCCCCATTCGTCGCCCTCGGCGGTGTGATTGTAGACCACATCGAGGATCACCTCGATCCCGGCGGCGTGGAAACGGCGCACCATGGTCTGGAATTCCCACAGCGCGCCCTTGTGCATGTAGCGCGCCTCGGGGGCGAAGAAGCACAGAGTGTTGTAGCCCCAGTGGTTGCGCAGGCCACGGGCGACGAGAAAGCGGTCGTCGATGAAGGCATGGACCGGCAGAAGTTCGATCGCGGTGACGCCGAGTTTCAGAAGATGATCGATCACCGGGTCGGAAGCGAGGCCGAGGTAGGTGCCGCGCAGGCCCTTGTCCACGCCCGGATGCAGTGCGGTCATCGACTTGACATGGGCTTCGTAGATCAGCGTCTCGCACCGCGGCGTGCGTGGCGGCTGGTCATTGCCCCAGGTGAAGGAGGGATCGGTCACCACGGCCTTGGGCACGGCAAAGGCACTGTCGCGGGTGTCGAAGCTGAGGTCGCCGCGCGGCGAGCCGATCTTGTAGCCCATCAGCGCGTCGGACCATTTCAGCCGCCCTTCCAGCGCCCGGGCGTATGGGTCGAGCAGCAGCTTGTGCGGATTGAAGCGGTGGCCCTGTTCGGGCGCGTAAGGGCCGTAGGCGCGAAAGCCGTAAACCGTGCCGACGGTTAGCCCGCAGACCTCGATGTGCCAGATGTCACCGTCGCGTTCGGTGATCGGCAGCCGCGCCAGTTCCTTGCGGCCGTCGGGGGTGAAGAGGCAGAGCTCGATCCGTTCGGCATGGGCGGAAAAGACGGCGAAGTTTACCCCGTCGCCCGTGAGGCTTGCCCCCATCGGCCAGGGCCGGCCTGGCGCTACTGCATGACCCTGAAGCCGCGCGGGCGGCGAGACAGTCTGCGGTGTCACGCGCCAAGCCTTTCGTAAAGCCCGGCATAGGCCCGGGCCGAGGCCTCCCAGCCGACCGGTTGCGCCATGGCATTGGCCCGCAGCTTCGCCCAGAGTTTCGGCTGTCGGTACAGGTCCAGAAGCTGCGACAGCGCCCGGCCGAAGGCCAGCGCATCGACGGGATGGAAGGTGATGCCGGTCGCCACCGGGCCGGCCAGCGTGGCGGGGCTTGCGCCGATCACGGTATCGGCCAGCCCGCCGACCAGCGAGACGACCGGCAGCGCGCCATAGCGCAACCCATACATCTGCGTCAGACCGCAGGGCTCGAAGCGCGAGGGCACCAGCACGGCATCAGCCCCGGCGAACAGCCGGTGACTCAACGCCTCGTCGTAGCCGATCCGCGTGGCCACCCGGCCGGGGAAGCGGTCCGCAAGATGGCGCATCGCGCTTTCCAGCCCCGGATCGCCCGAACCGAGCACGATCAGCCCGCCGCCGCCCAGCACGAAGTCCGGAACCACCTCGGGCAAGAGGTCGATGCCCTTCTGGTCGGTCAGGCGGCTGACGACGATGGCCAGGGGACCCGGTACCGTAAGCCCGAACTCGGCGCAGATCGCCGCCCGTGACGCGGCCTTGCCGGCCAGGGACTTCGGTCCGAAGGGCGGATCCTCGGCCCCCGGATCCCAGACGGCGGTGTCCACGCCGTTCAGAATGCCCGAGACGACCGCCCCCCGCGCCGCGATAACGCCTTGCAGGCCCATGCCGAACTCGGGCCGCATCAGTTCCGCCGCATAGGTCGGCGAGACTGTGGTGATCCAGTCCGCCGTTACCAGCCCCGCCTTCAGGCTGGAGATACCGCCGTAGTATTCCAGCGCCTCGGGGTGGAAGGCATGGCCCGGCAGGCGCAGGACGCCCAGCATGTGCGCCGGGGCCCGGCCCTGAAAGGCTATGTTGTGCACGGTCATGACGGACTTGACCCCACCCGTGCCGTGATAGGCAAGATAGGCGGGTGCGAGGCCGGCCTGCCAGTCATGCGCATGCAGGATGTCGGGTTTCCAGTCCGCCAGCCCCTCGCGCGCGATGCGGGCACCCGCCCAGGACAATGCGGCAAAGCGCACCGCGTTGTCCGGGTGGTCGCCGGTGGGGCCGGAGTATGGCCCCCCCTCCCGGTCATAGAGATGCGGGGCATGGAGCAAGAGAAGCGGCACCCCCGCGACCTCGCCCGACAGAACCCGCCCCGGGCCACCCCAGAGGTCAGACTCCTCCCAGACGACAGGCCACCCCGTCGCCTGCCCCCGCAGCGCACGATAGGCGGGCAGCAGCACCCGCATCTCCCAGCCCGTCGCGGCAAGGGCGGACGGCAAGGCACCCACCACGTCCGCCAGCCCGCCGGTTTTCACCAGCGGGACGCATTCCGAGGCCACCGACAAGACTCTTCCGCCCATTCCCATTGCCTTTCAACAGCTTCCAGGCCGAAGCCAAGAAGACGGCCCAGCAGCGTCCAGCCGTCAGCCAAGCGCTCTGGCCCTGGCATCCAGCATGTCCTGCGTAATCAGGACGATGCCGCCCTCGGACCGGCGGAACCACTTCGCATCCTCTTCGGGATCCTCGCCGATCACGAGGCCCTCGGGAATGACGACC
>JBKBVC010000063.1:0-7858 GCA_046289805.1 Tabrizicola sp. | reverse complement strand
GCTGATCGAGACCGGCCGCGCGATCCGCGCGCCCTATCTGCATGCCTCCTGGGCGCGGATCCCCTTCGGCCGCGTGCCGGACGCAGAGTTGTGCGAGCGCATCGCCACCTCCTACGCGCTGATCCGGGCGGGGTTGCCGAAGAAGGTGCAGGCCGGGCTCAGTTCCCCTGGCGGCTGAACTCGCCCCGGTTGTCGGGGCCGATCGCCAGCCAGCCCGCCACCGTCGCCGCGACGTGGTTCGAGATCATCGACTTCTGCGTGACGCCCCTGCGCCGCGCCTCGCGCATGCGCTCGCCCGACCAGGCCGGCGTTTCGGCGCGGATCAGCGTGGCCGGCACCAGCACCTCGCCGGTCCGGGCATCGGTCACCTGCGCCGTGAAGTCGATGTTGTGCACGCCCCAGTCGGCATTCGACTGTTCCGCCTCGAAGGTCAGCGCATGGAATCGGCTGACGGTCACGCTGATCACCACGGGGCGCGTCCCCCGCAGGCCCTGCGCCCCGCGCAGCACCGCCGCCTCGATGATCTTGCCGACCTGGGTGTGGCGATCGCCCATCGGATCCTCGCGCCAGACAATGTCGGCGTTTGGCAGAAGCGTCTTCGCCTCCGACACCTTCAGGCTGCGCGGCACATCCACGCGCACCTCGGCCAGCCGCCAGTTGCGCGTCACTTCGGGCGACAGGCGCTGATACTCGGTCTTGAAGGTGCCCCCGCCGACACAGGCGGACAGGGCGAATGCGCTGATGCCCAACAGGGCGGCACGGCGGGACAGGGACATGGCAGGCCTCTCGGGTCGTCTGGTATCAGTCATGCGACGGATCTCTTAATGTCAGGTAATGGCCGGAAAAAGGAGCCTCTGTGTCGGGAACGCGGTCGCCTCTTGCCGTTTCGGCGGCAACATGCCCATTTGCGGCAGCTTGGGGAGGTCGGGATGGATCACGAGGACCTGCGGATCTGGTCGAAACGCGCGGCGGACTGGGCGGCCGATTATCACGCCACCCTGCGTGATCGCCCGGTGCGCGCTCCGCTGGAGCCCGGCCGGATCGCCCGGCAACTCCCCCCCGCCCCGCCCGAAGCGGCCGAGCCGATGGAGACGATCTGGGCCGATTTCGAACGCATCGTGCCCGACGGCATGACCCATTGGCAGCATCCTCGCTTCTTCGCCTATTTTCCGGCCAATGCCGCCCCCGCCTCGATGCTGGCCGAGCAGCTGGTGAATGCCATGGCCTGCAACGCGCTGATCTGGCAGACCTCGCCGGCCGCAACCGAGGTCGAGCAGGTGATGGTGGACTGGCTGCGCCAGGCGGTCGGCCTGCCCGAGGGCTTTGTCGGCACCATCCACGATTCGGCGACGAACGCGACGCTGTCGGCGGTGCTGACCATGCGCGAAAGGGCGCTTGGCTGGCGCGGGCTGGACGAGGGGCTGTCGGGCGCGCCCGTCTTGCGCTTCTACGCCAGCGCCGAGACCCATTCCTCGGTGGACAAGGCGATCCGGGTGGCCGGGATCGGGCAACGGAACCTGGTCAAGGTCGCGACCGACGCCGACCGGGCGATGACCGGCGCCGCACTTGCGGCGGCCATCGCGGCGGACAGGGTGGCGGGGATGGTCCCGGCCGGCGTGATCCTCTGCGCCGGGGGCACCAGCATCGGCGCCTTCGACCGGATCGTCGACTGCATCGCCGTGGCCCGGGCCGAGGGCGTGCCGGTCCATGTCGATGCGGCCTGGGCCGGATCGGCGATGATCTGCCCCGAGTTCCGCGACCTCTGGGCCGGGGTCGAGGGGGCCGATTCCATCGTCTTCAACCCGCACAAATGGCTGGGGGCGCAGTTCGACTGTTCGGTCCAGTTCCTGAAGGACCCCGGCGCGCAGGTGCGCACGCTGGGCCTGCGCCCGACCTATCTGGAAACCGCGGGGCGCGAGGAAATCGTCAATTTCAACGAATGGACCGTGCCGCTTGGCCGGCGCTTCCGGGCGCTGAAACTGTGGTTCGTGCTGCGTGCCTACGGGCTCGAAGGGCTGCGGGAGCGGATTCGCAATCATGTCCGCTGGGCAATCGAGGCACGGAATCAGCTGGCCGCCCTGCCGGGGGTCGAGATCGTGACCGAACCGCGCCTGTCGCTCTTTTCCTTCGCGCTGGAAACAGATGCAGCCACCGAGGCGCTCTTGCAGCGGATCAACGACGATGGCCGGGTCTATCTCACCCAGTCCCGTGTCGATGGGCGCCTTGTGATCCGGGTTCAGGTCGGATCGTTTGACTGCCGCGAGGAAGATGTCATGCTCTTGTCAAAGACAGTTAAAGAAATGCTTGCATCATGTTCCTCCGGTCCCTTGCCGTCGCGCTGACGCTTGCCACATCCGCGCTGGCCCAGTCGATTCCCGATCCGCTCAGCGACACGCTCTCCGACTTCGCCGATGTGCTGGACGCCACGCAGGAGGGGCGCATCTCGCGGCTTCTGGCCGCAACGCGCGACGAGACCGGGGTGCAGATGGTCGTCGTCACCCTGCCGGGGCTCGAGGGCTACGGCGGTGCGGGCCAGGGGATCGAGGCCTATGCCAAGGCCCTGTTCAACGCCTGGGGCGTGGGTGCGGCCGACCGCAACGACGGCATCCTGATGCTTCTGGACACCGACCGCCGCGAGGCGCGGATTGCGCTCGGGTCCGGCTACGATCCGGTCTATGACGGCCGGGCGGCACGGGTCCTGTCCACCGCCGTCCTTCCCGCCCTGCGCGCCGGCAACTATGCCGAGGGGATCGAGGCCGGCATAATCTCGGCCCGCGACCGGCTGATCGTTCCGTTCCAGTCCGGTCAGCCGGTGACGCTGACCGACGGCTTCGCCGACGAGGGCGGCTCGGGCCTGCCGACGGCGCTCCTCGGCTTCGGCGCAGTGGCCGCTGTTGCCGGCTTCGGCATCTGGCGCAAGCGCCGCGCGCGCGTGACCTGCCCGCGTTGCGGGGCCCCGACGCTGGAACGCCGGCGCGAGATCATCGAGTCCCCGACACGGCGAGAACCCGGCGTCGGCATGGAACATCTTACCTGTTCTGCCTGCGGCTTCATCGACCGCAAGTCCTACCCGATCCGCTGGAACAGCAGCGAGGCCAAGCGCGACCGCGAGGATCGCCGGGGCGGCGGCGGGAACGGCGGTGGCGGCTTCGGCGGCGGCAGGTCCTCGGGCGGGGGAGCGACCGGAAAATGGTAAGGAAGGCAATGGCCTGCGCGGCGATCCTCGCACTGGTAGCAGGGCCGCCGGCCCTGGCGCAAAGCCCGATGGACCGGATCTTCCCCGGCCCTGGCTCTTGCTATGCCCGGACCTACGACAAGGGTCATCTCGCCGCGCATCCCGCGCAGCGCGTCACCGCGATCTCGGTCAGCCCCGCGCCCGGCTTTGCCGATCCCGCGCTCGGGCTGCACCTGACGCTCCGGCTCCGCGGCGTGCCGGGCGGCGACTTCGAGGCTTATGCCGCCTGCGAGAACGAGGCCGGGCATCTTTACTGCGGCATGGAGGGCGACGCGGGCGGGTTCCAGATCGACCCGGCGAAGGGCGGCGCGATCCTTCTGACGGTGTCGAGCCTCGGCATGACCTTCGAGAACGACACGGGCTTTGCGACGCTGGAGCGGAACACGGGCGACGACCGGTCTTTCCTCTTGCGCCCTGCTGCCTGTCGCTGACCAGCGGCGCGCAGGCTGCGGCGCGGGTGGAAGCCCGCGCCGCAGGGTCTCAGGCGGGAGGCGTCAGAAGCGCAGCCCGACCTTGGCCTTCAGCGTGGTCGCACCCAGGTCGACGCCCGTGCCGTCATAGTTGTCGAACTTGTGCTCCAGAAGCTCGCCGCCGACCGTCCAGCGGTCGTTGACCGCATAGTCGAAACCGACGCCGTAGAGATAGCCGGTGTCCTTCAGATCCACGCCGCCGACACTGGCCGTGGCCTGCGCCGCACCGACGGTGCCGTACACCAGGCTGTTGCCGATCTCGTAGCCGGCCGAAAGTTTCAGGGCCAGCACGTCGTCCAGCTTGTCACCCGCGACAGCGCCAAGGTCGATGTCCGCCTTGTCGTAGGTCAGCTCGGTCGCCGCGACCCAGTTGCCCAGGTCCCAGCGATAGCCGGCGTGGATGCCGCCCAACCAGCCGTAGCCGTCAAGACCCGCACCGCTCGAATCCACGTCGCCATAGCCCAGTTGCGCGCCGACATAGGCGCCCGACCAGTCGCGGCCCGGGGCGACATAGGGGGCCGGTGCCGGTGCGATGGCCGGTTCCTCGGCGACCGTGGTCGGACCACCGGCGAAGGCCGGGGCGGCCAACGCGGCGGTGGCCAGCAATGCTGCGATAGTTTTCATTTCTGTCTCCTTGTTCTGGCCCTGCGCGAACGCTGCGCCTGCACGAACGTCGCTTGGGGCTGTGACAGGGAGTGGGGTCTGGCAGGCCCCGGTGCAATGCCTGCTCACGCGCGCTTGATCCACCGTGTGCCAGACCGGCAGGGATGCGCCGAGTACCCCGAGCGCTTTCGGCCGGCATTTGCCGGTTCCCTTGCGTCAGACTGTGATCAGGCCCGTTCGGCCAGATCCAGCCATTCCGCTTCCGCCGCCTCCAGCGCGGCCTGACGTTCGGCCAGCGCCTCGGTCGCCTTGCGGAACTTGACCGGCTCGCGGGTGAAAAGCTCGGGATCGGCGAGCAGGGCGGACAGCTTGCCGATTTCGGATTCGAGACGCGCGATCAGGTCCGGCAGGTCGTCCAGCCGCTTGCGCTCGGTGAAGGTCAGGCCACCGCTCTTCGCCACCGGCGCGGCCTTCGCGGCTGCCGGGACGGTCGCAGCGGCGCGCGGGGCGTGCCTCGCCGCCGGCTCGGCCGGCTCGGCCGGCTCGGGACGTTGGGCGGCATAGTCGGACCAGCCGCCGGGATAGACCGTCGCCCTGCCCCCGCCCTCCATCGCGACCGTCGAGGTCGCCACCCGGTCGATGAAATCGCGGTCGTGGCTGACGAGAAGCACGGTCCCGTCATAGTCGCCCAGGATGTCCTGCAACAGGTCCAGAGTTTCCACGTCCAGATCGTTGGTCGGTTCGTCCAGGATCAACAGGTTCGAGGGCTGTGCCATCAGCTTGGCCAGCAAGAGCCGCGCCCTTTCGCCGCCCGAGAGGCTCCGCACCGGCGCGCGGGCCTGGCTTTCGTCGAACAGGAAATCCTTGAGATATCCCACAACATGCCGCGGCGTGCCGCGCACCATCACCTGATCCGAGGCGCCGGAAACCCGCATCAGCGGATCGACCGTCAGGTTGTCCCAGAGGCTTGCGTCGAGGTCGAGCCGCGTCCGCGTCTGGTCGAAAACCGCGATCTCCAGGTTGGTGCCCAGCGTCACCGTGCCCGCATCCGGTTGAACTTCACCCGTCAACATCTTGAGAAGCGTGGTCTTTCCATCCGCGTTCGGCCCGACGAAGGCGACGCGGTCGCCGCGCAGGACGCGCAGGTCGAAGTCCTTGACGATGACCTTGCCGTCATATGCCTTGGTCAGTCCCACCGCCTCGATCACCCGTCTGCCCGAGGTCGGCCCCGAGGCCAGCTCCAGCGCCGCAGTCCCCTGCCGCCGGATCTGCGCCGCCCGGTCGGCGCGCAGCTGCTGGAGCGCGCGTACACGCCCCATGTTCCGCTTGCGCCGGGCGCTGATGCCTTCCACCGCCCATTTCGCCTCTGCCTTGATCTTGCGGTCAAGCTTGTGGCGCGCCTCGTCCTCTTCGGCCCAGACCTGCTCGCGCCAGTCCTCGAACCCCTCGAAGCCCGCCTCGCGCCGGCGCAGCACGCCCCGGTCGATCCAGAGCGTCGCCTTCGACAGGGCCCGCAGGACGGCGCGGTCGTGGGAGATGAGGACAAAGGCCGCGCGGGTGTCGCGCAGCTCGGCCTCCAGCCACTCGATCGCCTGGATGTCCAGATGGTTCGTCGGCTCGTCCAGCAGCATCAGCTCGGGCGCCTCGGCCAGAAGCTTGGCCAGCGCCGCCCGCCGCCGCTCCCCGCCCGAAGCGGTGGCGACCGGGGTCGCGGGGTCGAACTTCAGCCCCTCGGCCACCACCGACAGCCGGTACTCCTGCCCCTCCGGCAAGTCCTGCGCCGCGAAGTCGCCCAGCGTGGCGAAACGCGACAGGTCCGGCTCCTGCTCCATGTAGCCCACGGTCACGCCGGGGGGCACCGTGCGGCTGCCCCGGTCGGGCTCGACCAGCCCGGCCATCACCTTCATCAGCGTGGACTTGCCCGACCCGTTGCGCCCGACCAGCGCGAGACGGTCGCCGGGCTGGACGGTCAGCGACAGGTCGTCGAAAACGGGGTTGCCGCCGAAGGTCAGCGAAATGTCGGAAAGTTGCAGAAGCGGTGCGCGTGCCATGCGCGCGAGGTAGAGAGGGATTTGACCCGCGTCAACGTATCGTCGCGCCGGACATGCAAGCTGGCGGCAAAGGAGACCCAGATGGCCCCGCTCGATGGCATCCTCATCCTCGACCTCACGCATGTTCTGGCCGGACCCTTCTGTTCGCAGAGCCTTCAGGATCTGGGCGCGCGGGTCATCAAGGTGGAACGGCCGGGCACCGGCGACGATACCCGCGCCTTCCCGCCCTTCGTGGCGGGCGAAAGCGCCTATTTCGCCACGTTGAACGCAGGCAAGCAGTCGATCGCGCTGGACCTGAAGGCCGAGGCCGACCGGGCGATCTTTGACCGGCTCCTGGCGCGGGCCGATGTCCTGCTCGAGAACTTCCGCCCAGGCGTCATGGCGCGGCTCGGCTACGGGTGGGACGTGATTCACACTCGCCACCCCCGCCTGATCTACGCAGCGGTGTCGGGCTTCGGCCAGACCGGGCCGGATGCGCAGAAGCCGGCCTATGACATGGTGGTGCAGGCGCGCGGCGGGGTGATGTCGATCACCGGCGAGACGGGCGGGCCGCCGGTCCGGGTGGGCGCCTCGATCGGCGACATCGTGGCGGGGATGTATCTGGCGCAAGGGGTGCTCGCCGCGCTCTACCAGCGCGAACGGACCGGCGAGGGCGCCTTCATCGACGTGGCCATGCTCGATTCGCAACTTGCGATCCAGGAACACGCCCTGGCCATCGCCTCGGCCACCGGAGTCGCGCCGGGGCCGACCGGGGCGCGGCACCCGACAATCACCCCCTTCTCGACCTTCCGTGCCGCCGACGGCTTTGTCGTCATCGCCGCCGGGAACGATGCTATGTTCACCCGGCTCTGCGCGGTTCTCGGGCTCGACATCGCGTCCGACCCGCGCTTTGCCACCAATGCCGCGCGCTGCGAGAACCACGCGCTGCTGAAACGGCTGATCGAGACGGTGACGCTCGGCCAGCCCGTCGCGCACTGGCTGGCGGTGCTGGATGCCGCGGGCCTGCCCACCGCACGGGTGCAGGACATGCTGGAGGTGATGGCCGACCCGCAGCTCCGCGCGCGGAACATGATCCTGCCCGTGACGCCGCATCCGGGCGGGCCGGCCTTCACCGCACCGGGAAATCCGATCAAGATGTCCACCCTGCCCGAGCCCTCTGCCCTGCCCCCGGCGCCAAGGCTCGACGGCGACCGGGCCGCGATCCTGGCCTGGCTCGACGCAACCCCGGATCCCGCCTGACCGGCCCGGCACCGCAGGCAGACCGCATGCGTGCCGGATTGCCCTTCTGCTGTGCCGTTTCCAGACATTGCGCCCGCAGCCGGGCGGACTACAACAGCGTCGAACAGCGAGGGACATCGTGACCGAGGTCACGCGCATCGATGCAGCCACTCTGCCGGACGAGCGTTGGGACGACCCGGCGCGCGGCACGATCCGTTTTCGCACCCTGATCTCGGCGCCTGACACCCCGACGACCGGGATCGTCTGCGGCGTCGCCATGC
>JBKBVC010000062.1:0-7889 GCA_046289805.1 Tabrizicola sp. | reverse complement strand
CCCGGACCTGCGCACCGGTCGGCGCATAGGGGAGGCTGCTCAGAACCTTGTCGCGCAGGTTGCCCGTGCCTCTGGTCACCACACCCTTGCCCTTTCGCATGGTGCTTCGCGCGATGGACAGCGTCAGCTGATGCGCGAAAAGCTCGTCGTAGGCCAGCCGCTGGCGGGCAGGATGGGTGATGGCAAGACCGGCCGCATTCGTCGGACCATGCGCCGCAGCAAGCGCCTCGGCCCAACCGGGCCAGCCTTCGCGCGCCTTCAGGCCGGGGTCGATCCATTCCCCGACATCCGGCAGCCGGGTCAGCGCCGCCGACACCGCCTTTGCCACCACCCGTTGCGAAAGGCCGGCGCTCAACGGATAGACCGGCTCGTAGGTCGGGATCTCGCTGGCCTCCTCGACCCGCAGCACATGGTCGGGATGCACCATCTGCGCCACGCCGTCGAAAAGCTCCACCTTCCCCGAAACCAGCCGTCTCTGCCCGGTCGGCAAGAGCCGGACCAGCGCCTCGGCCCTGGCGTGGAAATAGACGATCACAAACTCGACACTCGCGTCGCGGACATGCACCCGATAGGGCCCGCCCTTCCGCCGTGGCGGGACATGCTGGCCGATCTCGACCTCGACCGTCAGGGTTGCCGGCGGTCGGACATCGCGCACCGAGGCCCGCAGCGCCCGGTCCACCCCCGAGTGGGGCAAGAGGTAGAGCAGATCCTTGGGTCGCGTCACGCCCAGGGCCTCGAAGGCCCGGGCCGCCTTCGGCCCGACCCCGGGCAGCGTCTCGATCTCCGCAAACAGCGGAAAGAGGACCTCTGGCCGGCTCATCCCCCGATCAGCCGTAGCCAGGCGTCCTCGTCTATGATCTCGATTCCCAGCCGCTCGGCTTCCTTCGCCTTGGAACCCGCGCCGGGGCCGGCCACCACGAGATCGGTCCTCGCGCTGACGCTGCCGGCGACCTTGGCTCCCAACGCCTCGGCCCGGGCCTTGGCCTCGGCGCGGGTCATCCGTTCCAGCGTCCCGGTGAAGACCACGGTCTTGCCGGCAATCGGGCTGTCGGTGGCTGCGGAGGCAACGGGAAGGACGGTCAACATGCTGACCAGCCGGTTCACCTCGGCGCGTTCGGGACTGTCGGGGTGCAGGGCATCCACCAGCGCCCTTGCGCTGACCTCGCCAATCCCGTTGATCGCCGTCAGTGCCTCCCAGTCAGGCCCCGAGCAGTCGCGCGCGGCATCGATGGCCTGCACGAAGGCCTCCCAGGTGCCGAAATGGCGGGCCAGAAGGCCGGACGCTGTTTCTCCGATATGCCGGATTCCGAGGGCGAAGATCAACCGATCCAGCGGAATCCGGCGCCGGGCCTCGATCGCCGCGAACAACTTGGCGACTGAAACCTCGCCGAACCCTTCGCGGTTGCGCAGTTTCTGCAAGGGGTTGGCTGCATCTCTTTCTGCCAGGGTGAAGATGTCGGCCGGGCTTCGGACAGGCAGGATCGGGTCGTTGAAGAACATCTCGATCTGTTTCGCCCCCAGGCCCTCGATGTCAAAGGCGTTGCGACTGACGAAATGCTTCAACCGCTCCACCGCCTGTGCCGGACAGATCAGCCCTCCGGTGCAGCGGCGCACCGAATCGCCCGGCTCTCGGTGCGCGGGGCTGCCGCATTCCGGGCATAGGTCCGGAAAGACGAATGGTAGCGCGCCCTTCTTGCGACGTGACAGATCCACATCCGCCACCTTCGGGATCACATCCCCTGCGCGATAGACCTGCACCCAGTCGCCCACCCGGATGTCCTTGCCGCCCCGGATCGGTTGGCCGCGACTGTCGCGGCCGGCGATATAGTCCTCATTATGCAGTGTGGCATTGCTGACCACCACGCCCCCCACCGTCACGGGCCTGAGCCGAGCGACCGGCGAGAGGGCCCCGGTGCGGCCGACTTGGACGTCGATTCCCAGAAGCTCGGTCCAGGCGAGTTCCGCCGGAAACTTGTGCGCCAGCGCCCAACGGGGGGTGGAGGAGCGAAAGCCGAGGCGCGCCTGAAGCGCAAGGTCATCCACCTTGTAGACCACCCCGTCGATGTCATAGCCAAGCGTCGCGCGCTGCGCCTCGATCAGACGGTAATGCCGCAGCATCGCCTGCGGCCCATCGCAGAGAACTGTCAGTGGATTGGTTCGAAATCCCAATGCCTTGAGCCGCGCAATTGCCTTGAACTGGCTCTCGGCCAGAGGCTCGGACAGTTCGCCCCAGGAATAGGCGAAGAAACGCAACGGCCGACTGGCGGTGACCCGAGCGTCCAGCTGGCGCAAGGAACCGGCGGCGGCATTCCGCGGGTTGGCAAAGCTCTTGTCGCCGGCCGCGGCCTGCCGTTCGTTCAGGGCGGCGAAATCGGCGTGGGACATGTACACCTCGCCCCGCACCTCCAGCACCCGCGGCGCCCCTTCCAGCCGCTGCGGAATGTCGCCGATGGTGCGCGCGTTCTCGGTGACATTCTCGCCCACCTCGCCGTCGCCGCGCGTTGCCGCCTGCACCAGCACCCCGTCCTCGTAGCGCAGGCTGAGCGACAGGCCGTCGATCTTCGGTTCCGCCGTATAGGCCAGCGCGCCCGAATGGTTCAGGAACTTGCGCACCCGGTCGTCGAACTCGATGACCTCTTCGTCCGAAAAGGCATTCTCCAGTGACAGCATCGGCCGGCGGTGGGTGACCTTGCCAAAGCCCTCGGCCACGGCGGCGCCCACTTGGTCGCTGGGCGAATCCGGCCGCTTCAGCCCGGGAAACCGCGCCTCGATCGCCGCATTCCGGCGCTTCAGCGCGTCGTATTCGGCATCCGAGATCTCGGGCGCATCCAGCGTGTGGTAAGCCCGGTTCGCCGCCGCGATCACCGCCGCCAGCCGCGCAAGCTCTGCCGCCGCTTCGCCTTCTGTCAGCGCCTCGACCGGCTTCTCCGTCATGTCCACCCCCCTACCCGTGCGGTCGGAAGGTTAGGCGCCGGGCCGGTCGAGGTAAAGATCAGGCGCTGGCGGCGAGCTTTCCGCCGGCCCCCGCCAGCGGATCGCGCAGCACATAGCCCCGGCCCCAGACGGTTTCGATATAGTTGTCGCCCCCAGTCGCCTCGGCCAGCTTCTTGCGCAGCTTGCAGATGAACACGTCAATGATCTTCAGCTCTGGCTCATCCATCCCGCCGTACAGGTGGTTGAGGAACATCTCCTTGGTCAGCGTGGTGCCCTTGCGCAGCGACAGAAGCTCAAGCATCTGGTATTCCTTGCCGGTCAGATGCACAGCCTTGCCATCGACATCCACAGTCTTGGCGTCGAGGTTGACCGACACGCGCCCCGTCCTGATCACCGACTGGCTGTGTCCCTTGGACCGACGGATGATCGCATGGATGCGGGCGACCAGTTCTTCGCGGTGGAAGGGCTTGGTCAGATAATCGTCGGCGCCGAAGCCGAAGCCCTTCAGCTTGTTCTCGGTGTCATCAGCGCCCGAAAGGATCAGGATTGGCGTATTCACGCGGCTCTGACGGATCTGGCGCAGCACCTCGTGCCCGCTCATGTCCGGCAGGTTGAGGTCCAGCAGGATCAGGTCGTAGTCGTAGAGCTTCGCCAGATCGATGCCGTCCTCGCCCATGTCGGTGCAGTAGACGTTCAGGTTGGCATGGGTCAGCATCAACTCGATGCTGCGCGAGGTGGTGGGGTCATCCTCGACAAGCAGAATACGCATGATCCAATAACTCCGCTCAGGTGGGTCTTCGTTAACGACCTTGCCGGCAAATGGTTAACCGACGGTTACTATGCCAGAGCGCGAAATGTAATCCACTTAAAGTTGTCTGTATTTCCGGATCGATGTGACCTTCAGCCCATCCTCGCCATGCTTCAGCGCGGCGCTGCGCCACAGGTCGAACTCCTCCTCGGACAAGGCATAGCGCTCCAGCGCCTCCTTCTCGGAAATGAGGCCATAGACCACCGCCTTGACCACCACGGCCTTGCGACTGGCCACCCAGCGCCGGGTGTCCACCGGCGGCAGGTCCGCCCGCGTAAGGATACTGCCGTCCGGCAACGTGACCTGCCTTGGTCCATCGATACGCTTCAGAAACATCACCGATCCCCTCCGTTTCGGCAGAAGATGCCGCAACAGGCTTAATCAATGCTGAAACTGGGGATTGAGACTGCACGGCATTTTCATATATTCCCCATCATTCCCTGAAGCAGGAAAATCCCTGGAAGGATGGCAGTCATGCCGCGCGACCTTGCGCTCAACTCTCTCGGCCTGCCGAAACCTCCGTGCGAGACGCGGGTCGTTGTCGCCATGTCTGGCGGGGTCGATTCCAGCGTAGTGGCTGCGATGCTGGCCGAGGAAGGCTATGACGTGGTGGGCGTCACGCTCCAGCTTTACGACCACGGCGCGGCGCTGGCGAAGAAGGGGGCCTGCTGCGCAGGCCGCGACATCCATGACGCGCGGCGGGTAGCGGAGACCATGGGCTTTCCGCATTACGTCCTCGACTACGAGAACACTTTCCGCGAGGCGGTGATAGAGGAATTCGCCGACGCCTACCTCTCTGGCGCGACCCCGGTCCCCTGCATCCGCTGCAACGAGCGGGTGAAGTTCAAGGACCTGCTGGCCACGGCGAAAGACCTCGACGCCGACTGCATGGCGACTGGCCACTACATCCAGCGCAAGCTTGGCCCGCAGGGCCCGGAACTGCACCAGGCGGCGGACCCCGCGCGCGACCAGTCCTATTTCCTGTTCTCGACTACGCCCGAACAGCTCTCCTACCTGCGCTTTCCGCTCGGCCACCTGGCGTCCAAGGCCGAAACCCGGGCGCTGGCCGCGAAATACGGCCTGCCGGTCGCCGACAAGCCCGACAGCCAGGACATCTGCTTCGTGCCGAACGGCAACTATGCCGCGGTGATCGAGAAGCTGCGCCCCGGCGCCGCCGATCCGGGCGAGATCGTGGACATGGACGGAAATGTCCTCGGCCAGCACCGCGGCGTGATCCACTACACCGTGGGCCAGCGCAAGGGCCTCGGCATCGGGGGGCTTGGTGAGCCGCTCTATGTCGTGAAGCTCGACCCCGCGACCCGCCGCGTCATCGTCGGCCCCAAGGCCGCGCTTTCCACCCGTATCGTCCCGGTGCGCGAGATCAACTGGCTGGGCGATGCCCCCTTCGACAGCCGTCCCGAATGGCATCTGAAGGTCAAGGTCCGCTCCACCCGCCCGCCGGCCGAGGCGATCATCCGCCCCACGGGGCCGACCACAGCCGAGGTGGAACTCTTCGCCCCCGAGGATGGCGTCAGCGCCGGCCAGGCCTGCGTCTTCTACGCCCCCGAGGGCGGCCGCATCTTCGGTGGCGGCTGGATCTGGAAAGGATGACCCGTTGAAACCCCTGCTGCTTGCGGCGCTGCTGGCGCTGCCCCTGCCCGCCCTGGCCGAAACCCGCGAGGAGCGGCTGGCCGTCGCCGGCGAATATGTCGAACTTGCCTTGCAGGGTTTCGACATGACCGCGATGATCGAGACCATGTATCAACCGATCCTGCAACAGGTCGCAGCCGGCGGTCAGACGCTGGACGAGGATCAGGTGGCGCGGATCCGCCAGCTCTACCTCGACACCTTTACCGAACCGATGACCCGGCTGATGCGCGATCAGGCCGGGATCATGGCCGACATGTTCACCCTGGCCGAGATCACGGCGCTCCGCGACTTCTACGCCACGCCTGAGGGGCGGTCGGTCATGGCCAAGCTGCCGCAGCTGACGGCGGCGCAGCAGCCGGGCATGATGAAGCTCATCAACGAGAAGATGGAGGGGCTGATGCCGCAGGTCCTGGCCATCGTCAACGGTGAAGCGCCACCAGCACCGACCGCGCAGCCCTGAGGCCGGGGGGCTCGCCCCCCTTGCCCAGCCGCTCCATCGTCAGCGCCATGGCCGCACGCTGCGCGCCGGGATCGGCCAGCACAGCCTCCAGCGCCGGGGCGATCCGCTCGGCCCGGCAATCCGGACCGATGAACTCGGGCACTGCGCGGGTCTCGCTGACCAGGTTGACCAGCGTCACCGTATCGACCAGCGCGGCCCGGCGCATCAGCCACAGCGTCAGCGGGTGCATGTCATAGGCGATGACCATCGGGCAGCCGTTCGCCGCCAGCTCCAGCGAGACGGTGCCCGAGGCCGCCAGCGCCACATCGGCGGCGGAAAAGGCCCCGCGCTTGAGGCCGGGATCCTCGATGATCTGCGGAGCCACCGGCCAGTCCGCCGTCAGCCCGCGCACCAGGTCCGCCACACCGCGCACCGTGGGCAGTGCCACGCGCAGGTCCGGGTGGCGCGCCTTCAGCCGCCCGACCACCGCACCGAAGACGGGGGCCAGCCGCATGACCTCGCCCCGCCGCGACCCCGGCAGCGCCAAAAGGAGCGGACCCGGACCCGCGAAGGCCGCGCGTTCGGCTTCCGCGGCCAGCGGCTCGGCGACCACCGGATGCCCGACGAAATCGCAGGTCATGCCGGCATCGGTCATGTAGGGCGGCTCGAAGGGCAGAAGCGCCAGGACATGGTCGATGACCCGCGCCATCTTCGCCGCCCGCCCCGGCCGCCAGGCCCAGACCGAGGGCGCAACATAATGGATGGTGCGCAAGTCCTGTCGCCGCGCCTTGACCAGCGCCGCAACGCGCAGGCAGAAATCGGGGGAGTCGATCGTCACCAGCGCTTCGGCGCCCGAGGCCAGCACCGCCTCGGCCGTCTCGCGGATCCGGCGCTTGAGATGCAGATACTTGGGCAGCACCTCGGCGATGCCCATGAGCGAAAGCTCTTCCATCGGAAACAGGCTTTGCAGGCCTTCGGCCTGCATCAGCGGCCCGCCCACCCCGGCGGCTTCCACGGGCACAAGGGCCTTGAGCCCCGCCATCAGCGCCGCGCCCAGCCGGTCCCCCGAAGGCTCGCCCGCGATCAGGAACAGCTTCACCCCACCGCTCATCGCTCGGCTGCGTCCGCTCTTCGCTCTGTCGCGCCCCGCGAAGAGTGCCACAAAGCAAGCGATGAGCCCGCCAAAGTCACCCCCGCGCCCACAGGAACAGACCCAGCTCGCCCGCCAGCCGGCGCATCGCGGGCAGGTCGAGGCAGATCACCGATCCCGCCTCGAACGCCACCCCGCCCAGCCCCGCCGCCGCCGCACCGCGCAGGGTCTCCGGCCCCAACGTCGGCAAGTCGATCCGTCGGTCCTGACCTGGCTTTGCAGCCTTGTAGAACACCCCGCGCCCGCCTCCCGGATCGGGCCGCAAGGCACCGATAGCCGCCACCTGCGCCAAGAGCGCATCCGTCCCCGGCAGCGCCTCGACCCCCAGGCACAACCCTTGCGCCACCACCGCGCCCTGCCCCACGTCCACCGCCCCCAGCGCCGCGACAATCTCGGCCGCGCGGGCGGCATCGGCCTCGTCTCGCGGCGAGACCGTTCCCGACAGCACCCCCGCCACAGGCAGAAGCGCCGGGGCCACATCTTCAACCCCTGCAACGGTGAAACCGGACTCCTCGAACAGCTCGATCACCACCCGCAGTGTCGCGTCGTCCCCAGCGGCCATCGCCTGCATCAGACGTGGCACCAGCGCGGCCGTCGCCTCGTCAAACAGGCTCGGGTCAAGTCGTGGCCGTGTCACCGCGCCGGCAAGGATCACCCGGTCCACCCCGTCCCGCTCCAGCGCGCGCAGGAAGGGCACAAGCCGCTCTACTCGAAAGGTCAGGTCCACCGTGATACCTTCGGGCGCGAACCCGTCCAGCGCGGCGACCAGCGGTGGCTCGGCCATCGCCGCGGCCAGTTCGGCCGGCAGCCGCCCCTGCCCGGCGATGATCGCCGTCCGCATGGGTCAGCGCCCGCCCTTGGGGGTCAGGAAACTGCGGTCCGACTTCGACAGGATGAAATCGGTGATC
>JBKBVC010000061.1:0-7994 GCA_046289805.1 Tabrizicola sp. | reverse complement strand
GAACAGAAGCGCGCCGCTGCCGCCGCCATATCGGCCGATAACGCCGCGGTCGCGACCGCGCGCAAGGAACGGGAAAGGGCACTCGACGAACTTGCCGACCTGCAAGGGCAGATTGACGCCCTGAGGGCGCAGCTGGTTGCGACGCCCGCGCCACCGGAGACGCCCGCCACGCCGACGCAGCCGTAAGACTCATCGCCGACAGGACCGACACACCATGTTCGAAATCGCCAATCTGACCCTCGCCGCGACACTCGGCCTGCTGTGCCTGGTTCTCGGGACGGGGCTGGCCTGGGCCGTTGCAGCCGTTCGCGCCGACCGCATGCCTGCCGCAGCACGCTATGCCGACATCCGCGAACGTCTTGCCCTGGCCCAGGACGCCCTGCACCGGGCCGAAGAGGCCAAACGTGACCTGGATCGCCAGATCCAGGATCGCGACCGGCTTGCCGCAGAAGTGGCGCAGTTGCAGGCGCGAGTGGACGAATTGCGGCTGGAGCTGGAGAATCTTGCTGCCTCGCGTGCCGAAATCGACATGGTGAAGCAGCAGGCGGCCGAGGCAGCGCGCGAAAAGGCCGAGATCGAGGAACAGCTCGGCCACCTTCGGAGCGAGGCAGAGAGGTTGCGCGCAGACCTGGATCCCCAGCGGATCGAGGAACTTGCCCGCAGGAAGACCGAGGCCGAGGACGAGCTTGCCCGGATACGGAGCGAACTCGAACGGCTGCGCCCCGAACTTGACACGGTCCTTCGCCAGCTGGCCGATGCGAAGGCCGCAGAGGCCCGCGTCGCTGCCCTGGCCCTGCAGCAGGACGAGCTTCACGCCGCATCCCAGCGGCTTCGCGAGGAGCTGACCACTCTACAGCAGAAGCGCGACGCGCTGGCCGGCGAAGTTGAATCTGCGCAGGCCGCACTTGAGGCTGCCCGGACCGGCCAGCACGCGGCCGACAGACGGCGCGAAGCAGCCGAGGCCGAATGCCGCGATCTGGAAACCCGTGCCGCCGCCCTGGAAGAGACCCTGGACAGGCTGCGCAGCAACCCGCTCTCCGCCCCCGGCGGGACGGGCGCGGCGCCCGTGGATCCGGTCGAGGCCCTGGGCGATCTGGTCGCGCTGCCGGCATGCCTTGCCTCCCCGGCCACGCTGCGAGGGGCGCCGCGTACCGAAAGCGAAGCCCTCCACGGCGTGTCACGGCATCTGAAGGACAGCGGCCTGAGCTTTGCCCGCCGCACGATCCGAGCCTTCCACACCGCGCTGAAGATCAACGATGCCGCGCAACTGACGGTTCTGGCCGGGGTATCGGGAACCGGGAAAAGCCTCTTGCCTCGCCGCTATGCCGAGGCGATGGGTATCCACTTCCTTCAGATCGCCGTCGAACCCCGTTGGGACAGCCCGCAGGATCTGCTGGGCTTCTACAACTATGTCGAGGGCAAGTATCGGGCCACTGAACTTGCCCGGCTGATGGCGAATCTCGACCCCTGGCAATCGCTGGACCTGCCGGAGGGAACCCCCGATCGCCGCGACCGCATGGCGCTGGTCCTGCTGGATGAAATGAACCTGGCAAGGGTCGAATACTATTTTTCGGAATTCCTGAGCCGCCTCGAAGCCCGGCCCGCCTGGCGGCCCGGACTGACGCAGGCAGACTGCAAGGATGCGCTCATCCCGGTGGACATCCGCGGCCTCTCCAGCCCGCCGAGGCTGTTTCCGGCGCACAACATCCTGTTCGTGGGCACGATGAACGACGACGAAAGCACGCAGAGCCTGTCCGACAAGGTGCTGGACCGCGGGAACATCCTGCAGTTCCCCGCCCCGACCGAATTCCCCGCGCCTTCCCCTCAGCCCGCCCCCGCCCCTGCGGCAGAGGCGCAGCGCCTTGCCGAATGGCGGGGCTGGATCAGGGACGCAAAGGCGCTGTCCGCTGCTTCGGCCGCCCCGTTGCGCGAAACTGTGGCAGAGCTTTCGCAGATCATGCAAGGCTTCGGCCGTCCGTTCGGCCACCGGTTGAATCAGGCGATCAGCGCCTATGCGGTCAACTATCCCTTCGAGGGCAACGCGGGGCCCGACCTGCGCATACCCCTGGCCGATCAGGTGGAATTCCGCATCCTGCCCAAGCTGCGCGGAATAGAGATCGACAGTCACCGTGAACGGTTCGAGGTCTTGACCCACCTCATCCGTAACAGGCTGGACGATGCCAGCCTGGCCGATCGTCTCGCAAGGACCGTGGACGATCAGGAACGCGGCTCGAACCTGTTCTTCTGGCGCGGCCTGACGCGGCAGGACCAGGAGTGACGGTCGAGATCTGGCATCGCCCCTGGGCGCGCTATGCTCCCCATCGCCGGCAGAGCCTTCTGCCGGGAGAGCTGGCCTTGCCGCCCGGCCATCGAGGAGCCGTCTGGCTCTATCACCTGCGCCACCGGCCGCCGATGCTGAACGGCCGTCCGGCCGATGAGATCGCCGAGCTGGCGGCACAGATGCGGCAGCGAAGGGCGGACGGCGCCGACAACCTGGACACTCAGCTTTCGCTTCTGCCCTTTCCCGTCCGTCGCCGCCCCGGGGTGCAGGTGGTGCAGGGTAATGCCGAACGATCGGTGATCCTGTGGCCGGATGCACCGGAACGCCCGCCCGAGGGGCACGATCCGGTCACGGAAGACGAACTGCGCGCCCATGCTCTCATGCTGCGGGTCGAGGCGGTGTGGGACCGGATCGAGGACGTGGGCGATGCGCTTGCCGATCCCATGATGCTGTGGCAGGCGCTTCGCGCGCGCTGGCTGGGTCAGGGTCCGCAGGAACCACGCATGGACGTGATCGTCCGCCACGCGCACGAGGTTGCGCAGGCGCTGGACCGGATCGAATCCGCCCCGCGCCGGATCCTGCGCCGGGTGCATCGCCCGGTTCCCCTTGCCCGCGTGCAGGAAATCGACCGCCATGCCATGCTGTGGCTGGCCCGCCAGCCCGGCGAAGGGCTGGCCGAGCGCGCCGGCGAAGACCAGCGCCTGCTGGCGGTGGCGCGGGAAGAGAACTTCGACACGCTGGAGAACCGCGTGCTGCGCGCCTACTGCGAACTGGCGGCGCGCCATGCGCGCGACTACCTCGACCGCAACCGCACGCGCCGGCAGACCCGCAGGGCGCGTCTGGTCGAGGCTTTCGGCAAACGCTGCCGCCGGATCGCGCGTGACCTTGCCGCGCGTGGTGTCCGGCGGGCAGAGCCGGATGTGACGCCGAACTTCGTGTTGCAGCAGAACCCGACCTACCGCCGCATCTGGACCGCCTGGGCCGAGCTGCGCGATCACAGGCGCGTGCGCGACGAGCTCTGGCGCTGGCAGGCCCGCAGCTGGGAGGAATTCTGTGCGCTTGCGCTGGTCGTGGCGCTGATGGAACTGAAGGGTGCCGAAATCGTGGCCGCCTCGCCGCTATGGTTTCGGGATGAACACCGCCGCGGTCGCTGGCTGGAAGCCGACAGCCCCCTTGCGGTGGTCTACCTTCCGACCCGCGGTCTGATCGTCGAACTTCAGACAGCCCACCGCGCGGACGACCTCGGCAATCTGGGCGCGCCGCTTTGGTTGCGTGTCGGGCGGCTGGACGAAGTGCATGAGACGCTGCACCGGGTTGCCATCTGGCCGCTCTGGTGTCCCGATGGTGGTCTTGTGGAAGGCGAGGCTGCGGAACTGGCCGGGGTTCTTGCTGCGGCGCGGTTGAGCGTGGGCGCGGCCCTGGCGATCCGCCCGGCTGCATCCCCGGACAGCGCCGATCTGGACGTCAACGGAGCGGCGATGACGCTGGCACTCGGCACCGAAGGCAAGGCTCTGTCCGGTGCGCTCTGGGCCATTGCGGAATTTGTCGAAGGTGTTCTGAACGGCGGGGGGTCAGGATGAAGCGGCTCGTCGGGCTAGACCTCAACGGCCGGTTCGACCTTGCTGCACGCGACTGGGCCGCAGAAGGTGAGGACGAGGCCCAGGACGGCAACGCCCCCACTCGGGTCCGTGTGATCCGGGGGGGAACGGCGGCAGCCGTGGTGGTCACGACGGACAACCGCCGGGTCGCCGGGCCGCAGGCGATGCTGGCCCCCCACGGCCGAGGCGACGGCTGGGGTGATCGCATCGGCAGGGCCGAGCGCCGGCATTCCCTTGCGACCGCCATCGATCGCTTCGGCCTCGGCGAAGGCGACGCCGCGGATCTGCGCGCTGCCAGACAGGCGCTGGCGCGTGGGTCGGATGGCCTGATCGCCGCAGTTCCCGACCATCCCGGGTTCGACGAAAAGGCCCAGGCCGGCATGATTGCTGCGCTGTCGCTGCCGCGCAGCCCGGCCCGCCTGCTCTGGCGGCCGGTTGCTGCCTTTCTCTACCTGATGGATCAGGGGCTGATCGACCGCACGGCCCATGGCAGCCGTTACCGGATCCTGATCCACTCCGGCGCCGGGCTGGAGGTTCAGACGCTCACTCTGCGCGACGATCCGGACCATCCCGGGCATGCAGCCCCGCAACGTGTCGGACCAGGGCAGCTGCATCGCATGGCGGGTCTGGATGCGCTGTATCGGAAGGCAGGCGAACTGTTGCGCGCCTTCAATTCCGCCATTCCCTGGGCGCTCTGCGAGGCCTCACGCCTGGGGCCGCGGCTGGTTACGGGCGAAGTCGGCGCCGGCGCAACCGAAGTGCTGCGTCATCGCAACTCCGCCTGGCTGCTGGCGAGGGCGCCGGGCCTGTCGTCCACCGATCTTGACCTGACGCAGGTCGAACTGCCGTCAGCTGCACAGAAGGTCGAGGCAACCTTTCTCTGCACTCCGCTTGTCGCAGAATTGGCCCAGGCCCTGGCATCGAGCCTGTCGCGCAATCTCGGCCCTGTCACCGTGGTCGGCCCGGAGGCGGTGGCCCTTGGCTGCCTGCGGGCCGCACGGCTGATCGAACGCGGCCTGCCGCATTACTTCGATCGGCTGGAACCCATCGCGATCGCCGTCCTGCGTGGCCGGGAACCGGCGTTCGAGCATCTGATTCCCCCCGATGCGGTGGTGCCGGCAAACCAGGAACATGTCTCGCCGGAACTGGGCGGCTTTCTCTGGGGCAGGGGCAAACGGGCGACAGAGTTCTATGTGCTGAAGGGAGAAGCCGAGATCCGGCACTGGCGGGTCGAAAAGGACACGGCACCCGACCGTGATGTCCCCGTCGCGCTGCGCATCCGCCAGACGCCGGGGCAGAGCTGGGCACGGCTGACAGCGGGCGCGACGGACTGGGAACCGATCGCCCGAACGCCCGTTGCGCTGGACTGGGAGACCCTGGCGCCGATCGACCTGACGCCGCAAGAGGTTCTGGACAAGCTGCGGCATCAGCCGCCGACGGTTCCCAATCTGCTGGTCGAGGCCCCGCATCTCGATCTGTGGCTGGGGGCCGACTGGGCCGGGAATGGTCTGGCGGCCGCGCTTGCCCGGGACGAGATGCGCGGGCGTCCCGTCAGCGCAAGCCAGTGGGCTTCGATCCTGAGCCGATCGCGCCGATACCCGGACCCGCCACGGGACCGGTTCTGGCTGGTGGGCACCGACGGCCGTCTGCCCGATGGACTGCCGGATGATGTGCGGCAGGGCTTCGCGCGGGCACTGGCGCGGCTGGCCGATACGGCGCTCTCGGCCACGCTGCGCCGACCGCTGACCGACAATGCCGCCATGAAGGCCCTGACCTGGTGTTTCGCCCTCTGCCCCGGCGAGGTGCAGGACAGGATGCTCGACGCGCTCGAGACCGCGGCACAGGGTCGGCAGCACCCGCTGCTAATGCCTCCGCATGCAATCCGGGTTCTGCGCCAGGGTGCCGGGCGCGCGGTGACGGGTGCCGACCGGCTGGCGCGGCTGTTCGGCTATCTTGTCAGGGCTGACCTCAATACCGACACGATCAACGCGCTGGCCATGGCACTGACCCGCCGGGAAGAGGCCCCGCAAGCGCTGTCGCGTCCCCTGGTGGACCAATTTCTCCATGGGTTGGGACAGGAGCTGATCGAGCGCGTGCGAGCCCGGGACTTCAAGCTCCGCTTCCGCAACACGCTGTCGGCGATTGCCGGGCTGTTCCGCTGGCGCACGCGCGAACCCTTCGCCCTGCTGGCCGCGCAGGATCCTGTCGCCGAAGGCTTGCGCCGGTCGCTGGTCAAGGCCCGAGACCTGCTTGAAAAGGGCGATGTTCCGCAGCGGCAACAGAAGCTGGACCAGATTGCCGCGATCATCGCCTATCTCGACGGCGAGGGCGACCCGGACATCCTGCGCAGGCTGGAGGCCGACGATGACACAGACGAGTCGTGATCTGCCCGCTGTGACCCTGACCTGTCCGCACCGCTGACGGCATCATGGTCAAGGGCGATACGATTGCCCTTTCCCTGAACACCCATGTCCGGCAGCCCAGGGCGCCCTGCAATGGCAGGGGCAAGGGATCGCGGCCCTGTCCTCACCCCGCGGGATGCCCCGGCGCGCAGGCCTGCGGCAGGATCCAGGGGCCCGAGGCCGGCAGGCGGTTCGGCGCGATCCGGCAGCCGTAGGCGCGTTCCAGCAGCGGCGCCTGCAAGACCTCTTCCGGGCTGCCGCAGGCGGCCAGGCGACCGTCGATCAGGAAGGCGATCCGGTCGGCCAGCATCGCGGTCAGGTTCAGGTCGTGCATGACCGCAACCACCCCGCCCCCGGCATCGGCAAAACCGCGCGCGAGGGTCAGCACCATCAGCTGATGCCCGAGGTCGAGGCTGGACACCGACTCGTCCAGGAACAGCCAGCGCGGGCCCTGCGGCCCGACCGGCTGCCAGACCTGCGCCAGCGCGCGCGCCAGATGCACGCGCTGGCGTTCTCCGCCCGACAGGGTGTGAACCGGTCGCCCGGCATGGCCTGCCAGGCCCACCGCCGCCAGGGCCCGGGGCACGGTTTCGGGATCGGCGGCCGCCTCCCCGGCGTCGCGGCCCATGGCCACCACCTCGGCCACGGTGAAGGCGAAGGCCACCTGGGTTTCCTGCGGCATCACGGCGCGCAGCCGGGCGGCGGCAGCGGGGGGCAGGGTGGCCAGATCCTGCCCTTCCAGCAGGATGCGGCCCGTGCAGGCGATCTCTCCGGTCACGGCGCGCAACAGGGTGCTCTTGCCCGCACCGTTCGGCCCGCAGATCGCCAGCACCTCGCCGGGCCGCGCCGACAGCGTGATGCCGGACAGCACGGGCCGCGACCCGAGCGTGACGGACAACTCGCGGATCTCCAGCATCTCAGAACCGCAGGGTCGCGCGCTGGCGCAGAAGGATCCACAGGAACACCGGCGCGCCGACCAGGGCGGTGATGATGCCGATCGGCAGTTCGGCCGGCGCCACGATCTGCCGCGACATCAGGTCGGCCAGCACCAGAAGCCCCGCCCCCAGCAGCGCGGCATTGGGAAGCAGCCGGCGGTGGTCGGGCCCCATTGCCAGGCGCAGCAGATGCGGCACCACCAGGCCGACAAAGCCGATCCCGCCCGAGACCGCCACGGCCGCCCCGGTCGCCGCCGCCGAGGCGAAGACCGCGCCGCGCTTCAGCCGCTGCACGTCAACCCCCATGTGCAGGGCCTGCGCTTCTCCCAGGGCCAGGGCGTTCAGCCCGCGCGCCAGCCGCGGGGCGAGGATCAGCGCCAGCCCCACCAGCGGCAGCGCCGCCGCAAGCTTCGCCCAGGTCGCCCCGGCCAGCGAGCCCATGGACCAGAAGGTCAGGTCGCGCAGCTGGCGGTCGTCGGCCAGATAGACCATGACCCCCACGGCCGCACCCGCCAGCGCCGCCAGCGCGATGCCGGCCAGCAGCATCAGCGCGACATCGGTCCGCCCGCCCTGCGTCGCGATCCGGTAAAGCAGCAGCGTCGCCGCCCATCCCCCCAGGAAGGCCGCGACCGGCACCAGCCAGCCGCCCAGCACCGCCAGCAGCCCCGCCGGCAGCAGCCCCCCCAGCACGATGGCCAGCACCGCGCCCAGCCCGGCGCCGACGTTGATCCCCACGATGCCCGGATCGGCCAGCGGGTTGCGGAACAGGCCCTGCAAC
>JBKBVC010000453.1:0-1741 GCA_046289805.1 Tabrizicola sp. | reverse complement strand
AGTTCGTGCGCCCCCCCGGCCTGGGCGACGTGCCCTACCCGGTGCAGATGGAACCGAACCTGGTCGTCGAATACTACGCGAAGAACTGATCCCTTCGCGGATCGTGACCCGAGGCCGCGCCGCCCGGCGCGGCCTTCTGCATTCCGGCGCCTTTCGCGCCCTTCTTTGACCGGGGGGACCCAAGGACCATGACCACCACGACCAGGCACGCCACCATCGAGGGCGCTCTTGTGATGATCGGCTTCGGCTCGATCGGGCGCGGCACGCTGCCCTTGATCGAACGCCACATCGGCTTTGACCGCAGCCGCTTCACCGTGATCGAGCCCTCGGCGGACTTCGCGCATATCCTGCGCGACCACGGCATCCGGCACCTTCAGGTGGCGCTGACACCCGACAACTTCGCCGAGGTGCTGCGGAGCCTGTTCCCGGAGGGGCGCGGCATGATCGTGAACCTTTCGGTGGACGTGGATTCGATCGAGGTGATGAAGCTGGCCCAGGAGATGGGGGTCCAGTACATCGACACGGTGGTCGAGCCCTGGCCGGGGTTCTACTTCGGCTCGACCCTGCCGAATGCCGAGCGCACCAACTATCCCCTGCGCGAGAAGGTGCGCGAGCTGGGCAAGGCCTATCCCGGCGGGCCGACGGCGGTGTCCTGCTGCGGGGCGAACCCGGGGATGGTCAGCTGGCTGCTGAAAGAGGCGCTGCTGCGGCTGGCGGCCGATACCGGCGTCGCGGCCGACCCGAAGGGCCGTGAGGACTGGGCAGCGCTGATGCGCGACCTGGGCGTCAAGGGCATCCACATCGCCGAGCGCGACACGCAGGTCTCGGCGCGACCCAAGCCGCCGGGCGTCTTCGTCAACACCTGGTCGGTGGACGGTCTGCTGTCCGAAGGCTACCAGCCGGCAGAGCTGGGCTGGGGCACGCATGAGAAGAAGCTGCCGCCGAACGGCCACCGCTTCGACCATGGTCCGGGCTACGCGATCTGGATCGACCGCCCCGGCGCGGATACCCGGGTGCGAAGCTGGTGCCCCGGCGTCGGTCCGCAGTTCGGCTATGTCATCACCCATAACGAGGCGCTGTCGATCCCGGACTACTACACGGTCTGGGAGGATGGCCGCGCCGTCTATCGCCCGACCTGCCACTACGCCTATCACCCCTGCAATGACGCGGTCCTGTCGCTGCACGAGATCAATGGCGCAGGGAAACTTGCCGAGGCACAGCACATCCTGACCGCGGACGAGATCGTGTCGGGCGGGGACGACCTGGGCGTGCTGCTCTACGGCCATGCGAAGGGCGCGATGTGGTATGGCTCGCGGCTGTCCTGCGACGAGGCACGGCGGCTCGCACCCTACCAGAACGCCACGGGCATGCAGGTGACATCGGCGGTGCTCGCCGCGATGGTCTGGGCGGCAGAGAACCCGAATGCGGGCTTCGTCGAGGCAGACGAGATGGACCACGTCCGCTGTCTGGAGGTCCAGCGTCCCTATCTCGGGTCCATCGAGTGCCATTACACCGACTGGACCCCGATCCAGAACCGGATCAACCGCTTTGCCGAGGACCGCGACGAGGAGGATCCCTGGCAGTTCACCAACTTCCTCGCGGTCTGACCGGCCAGTCTGGCGGAGCGCCTGCGGCGCAAGTCCCTTGTCTCGTCGTCGGCCTGCGCCTCCTCCTCGGCGGACGAGGGGCGCTGCCCCTCGCGCTCCCCGGAGTATTTGGGAAAGGGCAGGTGGATTTGCCC
>JBKBVC010000060.1:0-8059 GCA_046289805.1 Tabrizicola sp. | reverse complement strand
GTTGCGGTCCACGGGCATCGTGCCGGGGTCGAGAGGGGTTCCGGCGACTGGAACGAGGGTGACGCGGTCGGTCGCCTGCGCCTCATGCAGCAGAACCATCACCTTGCGGACAAAGGGAGAGGCGGGGGCGTGGTAGAGCTTCACTCGCCCCTCTCCCGCAGGCGGAAGCGGGCGATGAGGCCTGCGTCGATCTCGTAGGTCCGGCCTCGGAAACGCACCACCCGGCGGAGGCGGGCGGTGGCGTTGCTCTGGCGATCCTCGGCCCTGTCGGCGGGGCGGTGGAGGGACAGGCCCTCGCCCAGGTCGTCCAGCGCATCTTCGGCACGCTGGTCAGTACGCCCGGGATGCGTGTTGGACCGGACCCAGCGGCTGACGGCGAGGGTCGTCGTCGCGACGAGGCCAAGGCGGATCGCAAGGGGCAGCAGCGGGGCGAGGGGCAGGGGCAAGGCGACCTCCGGGTTGTCGTCCGACTGTAGGGTCCGAGCGGGCATCCTGTAAACGGGCGTGGGAAGTGTCCACAGTGGACAAGTGGCGCAATAGCCGTGATTTCAAAGACTTGATCGCGGACGGTAACGGAAAGTTAACTGCGGATATCGCCGGGTCCTGCGCAGGTGTGGCTTCTCTTTCGCCTTCGGCATCCCGTCCCTGGTGCGTGTGCGAGGCGTGCCGAAGGCAATCGAGGAGCGGCTTGCGCGGTAGCTGACGCAGGGCACGATCGCGGGCGGGTCGATCAGAGCAAAGTCCGCCCGACAGGTAAATCGGTCGCTGGCCTGCCTGACCCCGACCGAGGCCTTCGTCAGCCGGTCACGCGCGAATCCCTGCTGGCTGAACCCACGGATCGAGCGCATGGTCCGGGTCAACCGGCCGGTCGATCGGCCCGGCGTCGGCCGCACCCGCCGCACCATCTTCGCAGCGACAGATCCGCCGCCACGCGGATGCGGAGTTCGGCCGTGTTATCTCCGTCCAGCTTGCAGGGGGGTGGATGAGCCAGCACTGCCGGTCGCGGCCGACGAGGAAGGTGCCGGTCAGCCCCCCCGATTCGGCCACGAAGCCGATGCCGGGGTTGCCGGCCAGAGGGCGCGGGCGGCAGGGATGTCGGCCGAAAGGAGGCGGCGGAGCGTCACGGGCTGACCTTCGCCTGGCTCCTCGTGCGCCTTCGGCTTATCGTTGCGGATCGAGCGATGAGTGACGAAGTCATCGACGAGCGGGGGAATGGAAAAGGCCGCCGAGGTTTCCCCGCGGCGGCCCTGATTTCCGTGCTGCGCTGCGCGCTTCAGCCCTGACGGGCCTTGTAGCGCTTTTGCGTCTTGTTGATCACATAGACGCGACCCTTGCGGCGCACGATCTGGCAATCGCGGTGACGCGTCTTCAGCGAGCGGAGCGAGTTGGCGACTTTCATGGTCGACCCTCCTTCTACGCGGCGCGAAACTGCGCCAGATTGAACCTCATGCTTCCCGCGGGAAGCGGCGAATGGTGGGCGGTACTGGGATCGAACCAGTGGCCACTACGATGTCAACGTAGTGCTCTACCGCTGAGCTAACCGCCCTCTTGATCCTTGCATCCGCCCCGGTCCCCTTCGGTGAAACGAAAAGGACGCGGAGCGAACCGCGTCGGTCAGGCGGGGTCTATACTGACAAGTGTCACGGGCTGCAAGGGGTTTTGGCTTTCCGGATTATCCGGCTATATCGAAGGCAAGAATCCCTGGCACGCCAACGGGAGCACCGATGAGAAGGACCGAGACCGAGGCCTATGTCCTGACCCGCCCGGCCCGCCGGATCGCGCCGCTGATCTTCGCCTCGCCGCATTCCGGCAGCGACTATTCGCCGGATTTCCTTGGGCAGGTGGTGCTGGACCGTCGGTCGATCCGGTCCTCGGAAGATGCCTTCGTCGACCGGCTGTTCGACAGGGCGCCGGCCTTGGGCGCACCGCTTCTTGCCGCGCGAGCGCCGCGGGCCTTCGTCGATCTCAACCGCGCCGCCGACGAACTGGACCCGGGGGTCATCGACGGAATCGCCCGTGCGCCGCACAATCCGCGCATCTCCTCCGGGCTGGGGGTGATTCCCCGCGTGGTCGCCGGTGGGCGGGCGATCTATCGCGGCAAGCTGAAGCTGGCCGAGGCCGAGGACCGGATCCGGCGCTTCTGGCATCCCTACCACCAGGCGCTGGCGGCCCTGGTCGAGGAGACCCGCGCGGCCTTCGGGCAAGCGGTGCTGATCGACTGCCATTCCATGCCGCACGAGGCGATCGAGGCGCATACCCGCCCCGGCCAGCCCCGGCCCGAGGTGGTGCTGGGCGACCGTTATGGTGCCACGGCCGGGCGCGAGGTGGTGGACCGGGTCGAGGCCGCCTTTGCCGGAGCGGGGCTGCGGGTTGGACGGAATTCGCCCTTCGCAGGGGCCTATGTGGCGCAGGCCTATGGCAGGCCCTCGCGCGGGGTGCATGTGGTGCAGGTCGAGATCGACCGGGCGCTCTACATGGACGAGGTCCGGGTGGAGCCGCTGGCAGGGTTCGAGGGGTTCCGCGAGCTGATCAGTGGCGTGGTGGCCGAACTGGTGCAGCCCCCGGGCGTGGCGCTGGCGGCGGAGTGAGCCTGTCCTGCGTGGACAGTCATCGCGCATGAGGGATTTCAAGGGGTTGGCTGTGGGCGTTTACCGGGCGTTTGCCTTGGTTGAGGGCGGCTGTTGAATTGAGCGCTGACGCGCGGAGACTCCTTGTCTCGCCTCTGGCCTGCGGCCAACCGGCTCGCCGCAACATGTTGGCTCGAACCGGTGGCGCCAACATGTTGCACCTCCGGCGGGGATAGTTGAGAACAGGTGAATGGTATGGGGTTGTGGGTGAGTGGTTGAGGGGGCTTGGGGTGGGATGAAGAAGGTTCTGGTTGGTGCGGTGGTGGTGGCAGCGCTGGTGTGGGGCGTCGTCTCGCAGGGGCGGTATAGTTGGCGGCAGAAGCTGACGGTGACGGTGGAGACGCCGGCGGGGGAGGTTTCGGGGTCGTCGGTCAGCGCGGTCAGCTGGCGGAAGCAGTGGATCCGTTGGGATGGCATGGGGTGGACCTATGACCTGACCGGAGAGGCGGTGGTGGTCGAGGTTGCGCCGGGGCAGTTCCTCTTTGCGCTTCTGAAGGGTGCGGGGACGACGGAGTACATGGGCTCGGTCGCTGCGGCCTCGATTTCCGGGCGCGAGGGGCGGGTGATTGACGGAGCGCTGTTTGCCGAGGTGCAGGGCAAGCGCGGCCGGGCGGCGGGGGTGATCGCGGTGCCGGAGGCTCAGTATCCGATGCTGGTGACGTTTGGGGACATCGCGGACCCGGCCAGCGTGAGGCTGGTCGACCCGGGTGATCTTGCGGCGAGTTTCGGGCCGGGGGTGCGGTTGAAGGCGGTGTCGCTGGAGGTGACGGAGGAGGCGGTGACGGAGGGGGTGGTGGAGGGGGTTTTGGGGTGGCTTGGTGAGTATCAAGAAAACAAATGGCGGCTAAACGGAGAAAGGTGTGTTGCCTGTCCAGTCAACAGCGAGAACTTGGCGGATCTATTGTCGGATGGTGAGTTCATCCAGCGTCCGTAACGGGGTCCCGTCATCCCCGCGAAGGCGGGGAACCAGACGTTCGGCCAGGGGATACCCGCCTTCGCGGGGATGACAGGTGGTGCCGGGCGCGAACGGACCCGCCCGACGATCAGCGAGGAGCGATGCGGGACGCGAGCGAGGAGCGGGTTGGCGCAGGGCGCGGCCTTTGATGCCTAGCGCAAGGCGCGGCCCTTGATGATCGCCTCGGAGCCGAACCTGGCGCGGATGGCGTCGGTGGCGCGTTCGGCGGCGGCGCGTTTGGTGGCGGTGGGATCGAGGAGGTCTGCGGAGAGGTCGGCCTGATCCTCGGGGGCGAGGTCCGAGATGCCGACGCCGATCAGGCGGAAGGGGCCGCTCGTCCCTGCGTGGTCGAAAAGGTCGCGGGCGGCGCGGTAGATGCGGTCGGTGAGTTGGGTGGGGTCTGACAGGGCGTGGCGGCGGGTGACGAGCTGGAAGTCGCCCTTCTTCAGTTTCAGCGTTACCGTGCGGCCCGCCAGCCTTTTCGCCTTTGCCCGGTCAGCGACCTGTTCCGACAGGCGCCAGATGTGGCCGTCGAGGAGGTCGGGGTCGGAGGTGTCCTCGAAGAAGGTCGTCTCCTTGGAGATCGACTTCGGCTTTTCGTCGCGGTTCACGCGGCGGGTGTCGAGGCCCCTCGCCAAATTCCAAAGCCGGTCGCCCATGCTGCCGAAGCGGGCGATGAGGTCGGAGCGGTCCCAGCGCAGGAGGTCGGCGATGGTGCGGATGCCGGCCTGTTCCAGCGCCGCCTGGGTCGCCGTGCCCACGCCCCAGATGATGCGGACGGGCTTGGGGCGCAGGAAGGCTTCGGTCTCCTCCCGGCCGATGACGGAAAAACCGCGCGGCTTGTCGAGGTCGGAGGCGACCTTGGCGAGAAACTTGTTGTGCGACAGGCCGATGGAGCCGGTGAGGCCCAGTTCGTCCTCCATCCGCCTGGTCAGCCGGGCCAGGAGCACCGCGGGCGGCGCGCCGTGCAGGCGTTCGGTGCCGGAGAGGTCGAGGAAGGCCTCGTCCAGCGAGAGGGGCTCGACGGCGGGGGTCAGCTCTTCCATCATCGCGCGGATGGCGCGCGAGGCTTCGGTATAGGCGGCAAAACGCGGCTTCACCACGACCGCCTCGGGGCAGAGCCTGAGCGCCTGGAACATCGGCATGGCCGAGCGCACGCCCTTGATGCGCGCGATGTAGCAGCAGGTAGAGACGACGCCCCGGCTGCCGCCGCCGACGATGACGGGCTGGTCGCGCAGGGCCGGGTTGTCGCGCTTTTCCACCGAGGCGTAGAAGGCGTCGCAGTCCATGTGCGCGATGGAAAGGCGGGTCAGTTCGGGATGCGAGACCATGCGGGGCGAGCGGCAGGCGGGGCAGCGCGACACCGCGGCATCGGTCAGGGTCTGGCAGTCGCGGCAGAGGCTGGGCATGGTGGCGCAAGGCTAGCACGCCAGTCGCGGGCTGTGGAGGGCGGCCATCGAAAGCGGTTGACCTTGCCGCCCGCGCTGCCGCCATATCCGGGGCGAGGAAAGGACAGCAGGCACATGTCGCATCCCTATGAAACCCTGCCCGAGGACCGGTTCTGGCGCAGCGCCGTCGCCGGCCGCGACGCGCTGGAGATCACGGGCCTGTGGAAGCCGAAGTTCCGCATCAAGCGGCGCACGCGGATCGTTACGGCGGGGTCCTGTTTTGCGCAGCATTTCTCGAAGGCGCTGGTCGCGCGGCGCTATCGCTGGCTGGACTTCGAGCCCGGCCCCTCGGTCCTGTCGCCCGAGCAGCGGCGGGACTACCATTACGGCACCTTCAGCTTCCGCACCGGCAACATCTACACGCCCCGCATGCTGCACCAGTGGCTGCGCTGGGCGCTGACCGATACCCCCCCGCCCGAAGAGGTCTGGGAGCGCGACGGGCGCTTCTTCGACCCCTTCCGTCCCGGCGTGGAACCGGGCGGCTTTGACAGCCCGGAAGAGCTGTTCGCCTCGCGCCGCGACACGCTGGCGGCGATCGCTGCAGCGGTCCGGGGCGCTCAGGTCTTCGTCTTCACCATGGGGCTGACCGAAGCCTGGCAGAACAGGGAGACCGGCGTGGAGTATGCCGTCTGTCCGGGCACGGTCGCCGGTCGCTTCGATCCCGAGGCGCATGTCTTCGTCAACCATGGCTTTGCCGCGCTGATGGCCGACATGCGGGCCGCGCTGCGGCTGATGCTGGCGGCGAACCGCAGCCTCGGGCTTCTGCTCACCGTCTCGCCCGTGCCGCTGACGGCGACGGCATCGGGCAACCATGTGCTGACCGCGACCAGCCAGTCCAAGTCGCTGCTCCGCGCAGTCGCCTCGGAGATGGTGCAGGCGAGCCCCCGGGTGGATTACTTCCCCTCCTACGAGATCATCACCCATCCCGCCTATCGCGGCCGCTTCTTCGCGCCGAACCTGCGGTCGGTCCTGCCCGAGGGGGTGGACCATGTCATGACCCAGTTCTTCCAGGACCAGGCGGCGGCCTTCGGCGGAGAGGCTGTGGCCGCGCCCGTCCCGCCGCCCCAGCCGACGGCCGACGAGATGCCCGAGCCGGAATTGACCGAGGCCGAGGAGCTGCGCTGCGAGGAAGAGATCCTGGCGGCCTTTGCCCCGGATGCGCGCCGCGGGACCAGGCCATGACCGACGCGCTGCCTCGGCTCTGCATCTTCGGCGACAGCCATTACGCCTGCCTGAAACAGGCGCATGTGCAGGGGCTGGTCGATGTCTCGGGCGTCGATCTGGAATACTGGGGGCATGTCGGCAGCCGGTTCCGGTTCCTGGAAGTGCGCGACGGGGCGATTCATCCGCTGGACGACTTCACCGCAAGACGCTTTGCCAAGTTCAACGAGAAGGGCCGCAGCTTCCTGCCGGCGTCCGAGTTCGACGCGATCCATGTCACCGGCGCGCGGGTCTATGTCTGGGGCCTGTTCGTCCGGGTGCTGAGCGCGCTGGTCGAAGGACCTTTCGTCAGTTCCGGCCTTGTCCGGCGGATGCTGGCCGACGGGCTGCGCGGGCAGTCGGGCTATCGGCTGGCGGCGGGGCTGGCTGCGGCGGGCCGGGCGCGCATCCTTCTTTCGCCCGTGGCCTTCTACACCGCCGTCCCGCCGCAACGCGCCGGGGCGATCAGCCCGGAAATGGCGGCGCTGATCCCCGCACATCTGCCCCGGTTCTGGGCGCTGCTGGAGGAGATCGCCGCCGGGGACGGCATCACGCTGCTGCCGCAGCCCGAGGAAACGGTGACGGCGGGGCTTTACACCGATCCCGCCTATGCGGTGGCCGACCATCTGGCCAAGGGCGATTACGAGCATCACAACGCGGCCTATGGCGCGCTGATCCTGGCCCGGGCCGTGGCACTCGCAAGCCAGGGCCGGACTTGCGGCGACGGGGAGCGCCCGGCAGGATGCGGGCAGGAGGTCGGATGCTGAAGATCGCTGCAACACTGCCGCCCGGGGCGCTGATCGGGGGCGAAGGCGAGGCGCTGGCCGAGGCGGTCCTGCGCAGCGGCGGGGCGCGATTCATCGCGCGCGAGGCCGATCTGGTGCGGACGGAAGGCGCAATCACCGGCTGGCGCGAGGCGCAGGGTGCGACCGTCGCCGTCCCGGCCGGGCCGAACACGGGGAACAGCCGCTTCGACCCCGGCCCGCCCGGCGCCATGCTGTGCCGCGAGGGCGAGAACTGCGGCTTCACTCTGCCCGGCTTTGCCCCCGAGGTCGAGGCCTTCACCGCCGCCGTCATCTACCGCTCGCAGGGCGAGGCGCGGACGCTGGCCTCGGTCTTTACCGGGCAGACGCAGAACATGATCTTCCTGGTGGAGCGCGACGGGCAGGTGCAGCTGGCCGACCGGCAGGCCACTGCGGGGCTGACGCTGCCCCTGCGGCCGGGGCGGGGGGTGAGGTTGGCGCTGATGGCCTGGGACGGGCGCGTGCTGCGGCTGGGGCTGGACGGCCAGCGCGCCGAAATCGCCGCGGCCATTCCGGGCCTTGCCCATCCGGCGGATTTCTTCATCGCCTGCCGGTCAAACCGCGCCGGTCTGGCCAAGACGCTGGGCAGTTCGCGCCTCCACGAGGTGCTGTTCTGGCCCGACCGTTGTCTGCCCGGGTCCGCGGACCCCGAGGACCGCGCCGCCCTTGCCGCCCTGGAGGCCCATGTCCGCTGGAGCTACTGAACCGGCCGCCGGTGCCGCGCCCGCGCCGGACGTGCCGCCCGCGATGGAGCTGGACGCGGCGGCATTGGCCGACCGCTTTCTGGTCGAGGGTGCGCATGCAAAACTGTGGTTCGAGGGCGCCGGGGCGCCGCCGGGCGGGGCGCTGGTGGTGTCCTTCGACAACCTCGCCACGATCGACGAGGGCTGGCCGCGCCCGCCCTGGGCCTGGAAGCGGCTGGAGCCGCTGGGCCATGCCGTGCTGGGGGTGCAGAGCCATGCCAAGGACTGGTTCCGCCAGCCCACCGCCCCTGCCCTGCTGCGCGGGCTGGAGGAGCGCGGCTTC
>JBKBVC010000452.1:0-1757 GCA_046289805.1 Tabrizicola sp. | reverse complement strand
CTGGTCTCGATCCCGCTGGGCATCCGCAAGGCGGTGCATGACGGGACGCGCTTCGACACCTGGACCAGCGGCATCATCATCGCGGCCTATGCCATCCCGGGTTTCCTGTTCGCGATCATGCTGATGGTGGTCTTTGCCGGAGGGTCCTATTACCAGTGGTTCCCGCTGCGCGGCCTGACCAGCGACAACTGGTCGGAACTGTCGCTCTGGGGCAAGATCACCGATTACCTCTGGCACATCACGCTGCCGGTGACGGCGCAGCTGATCTCCTCCTTCGCGGTCCTCACGCTGCTGACCAAGAACAGCTTTCTGGACGAGATCAAGAAGCAGTATGTGATGACCGCCCGCGCCAAGGGCCTGTCCGAGGCGCGGGTGCTTTACGGCCATGTCTTCCGCAACGCGATGCTGATCGTGATCGCGGGCTTTCCGGGCGTGTTCCTGTCGGTGTTCTTCGGATCGAGCCTTCTGATCGAGGTGATCTTTTCGCTGGATGGCCTCGGTCAGCTGGGCTTCAAGTCGGCGGTGGAACGCGATTATCCGGTGATCTTCGGCACGCTCTTCGCCTTCGGCCTGATCGGGCTGGTGGTCGGGATCCTGTCCGACCTGATGTATGTCTTCGTCGATCCCCGGATCGACTTCGAAAGCCGCGGCTGATGGCGCTCTCGGCCCTCAACCGGCGCCGTTGGCGCAACTTCAAGGCCAACCGGCGGGCCTACTGGTCCCTGTGGATCCTGCTGGTGCTCTATGGCATCTCCCTGTTCGCCGAACTGATCGCCAACGACCGCCCCGTGCTGGTCAAGTATGACGGCGGCTACTACATGCCGGTGTTCAAGTTCTACCCGGAGACCGCATTCGGGGGCGATCTGCGCACCGAGGCCGACTATACCACGCCCGAAGTGAAATGCCTGATCGTCGCCGCCGGGTCCGAGGCCTGCTGGGACGATCCCGATGGCATCCGGGCCGAGGTGGAAGCCACCGGCAAGGCCGCGGGGGTCGAGGTCAACCGGGGCTGGATGCTCTGGCCGCTGATCCCCTACCGCTACAACACCATCGTCAACACCGGCGGTGTCGCGCCGGGGGCGCCTTCGGCGCAGAACTGGCTGGGGACCGACGACACCAGCCGCGACGTGCTGGCGCGGGTGATCTACGGCTTCCGCCTCTCGGTCACCTTCGCGCTGATCGTCACCTTCCTGACCACCGTCATCGGCATCGCCGCCGGCGCCGTGCAGGGCTATTTCGGCGGCCTGACCGACCTTCTGTTCCAGCGGTTCATCGAGCTCTGGTCCTCGGTTCCGACGCTGTATGTCATCATCATCCTGACGGCGGTCTGGTCGAAAAGCTTCTGGCTCCTCGTCGGCCTCATGGTCGCCTTCGGCTGGACGGCGCTGGTCGGCGTGGTGCGGGCGGAATTCCTGCGGGCGCGGAACTTCGAATATGTCCGGGCGGCCAGGGCGCTGGGCGTCAGCGACACGCAGATCATGTTCCGCCACGTCCTGCCGAATGCCATGGTCGCGACGCTGACGCTTCTGCCCTTCGGCATCACCGGGGTGATCGGCACGCTGGCCAGCCTCGACTACCTTGGCTTCGGCCTGCCCGCCGACCTGCCCTCGCTGGGCCAGTTGACCCGGCAGGCGCAGCAGAACCTTCAGGCGCCGCATCTGGCCTTTGTCGCCTTCTTCACCTTTGCGATCATGCTGTCGCTTCTGGTCTTCATCTTCGAGGGCGTGCGCGACGCCTTCGACCCGCGAAAGACCATG
>JBKBVC010000059.1:4756-8104 GCA_046289805.1 Tabrizicola sp. | reverse complement strand
GGTCACGGCGGCGGGGAACGACTCCAGCCTGCACCGGATGGCCGATCTCGTCGCCGTCGCCGAAGGGGTCAAGACGCGCTACACCAGCCTCGCCGACCGCGCCTCGAAGCTCTATTCGCCGCTGGTCCACCTCCTGTCCTTCGCGGCCTTCGGCTACTGGATGTGGGCGACCGGGGGCGACCTGCGCCATGCGATCAACATTTCCGCCGCCGTCCTCATCATCACCTGCCCCTGTGCGCTGGGCCTTGCCGTGCCCGCCGTCATCACCTCGGCCTCCGGGCGCCTTTTCCGCAAGGGCCTGCTCATCAAGCACGGCACCGCGCTGGAACGCCTGGCCGAGGTCGATACCGTCGTCTTCGACAAGACCGGCACGCTCACCCTCGGGACGCCAGAGCCCATCGCCCTTGGCGATCACCCGGTCGAGGCCGTGGCCGTCGCCGCTGCCCTCGCCGCCGGGTCGTCCCATCCGCTCGCCCGGGCGCTGGCCGAGGGCGCGAAAGCCGCAGGCATCGCTCCGGCGCCTGTCGCCGACATCCGCGAAGTCCCCGGCCAGGGAATAGAGGGCAGGTTCAACGGCGCCCGCGTCCGCCTTGGCCGCGCCGCCTGGTGCGGGGCCGAACCGCTGCCGGTGACCGCCACCTATCTCTCCGTCACCGACCCGGGCGCCTCCCCTCCCCCCGGCGAAGAGGGGAGCGGGATGGGTGGCACCCGGCCTGCTATCCATGCCTTCGCCTTCGCGGACCGCCTGCGTCCCGGTGCCGAACAGGCCGTCTCTGCCCTGAAGGCCGCAGGTCTCAAGGTCGAGCTTCTGTCCGGTGACGCCGAAGCCCCGGTGCGCGACCTCGCCCGACGCCTTGGCATCCCCGACTGGCAGGCCGGCGTGCTGCCCACCGAAAAGGCCGCGCGGGTGGCGCAGCTTGCGTCGCAGGGCCGCAAGGTGCTGATGGTCGGCGACGGGCTGAACGACACGGCCGCGCTGGCCGCCGCGCATGTCTCGATCTCGCCCGCCTCGGCGCTGGACGCGGCGCGGGTCGCCTCGGACATCGTGCTTCTCGGCCAGGACATCGCCCCCATCGCCGATGCCACGCGGCGAATGATCGAGAATTTCCTCATCTCGGGCGGTTACAACATCGTCGCCGTGCCGATCGCGCTCTTCGGCATGGCCACGCCGCTTGCGGCGGCGCTGGCCATGTCGCTGTCCTCGATCACCGTCTCGCTGAACGCGATGAGGCTGAAGTAATGGAAGTCCTGACGATCCTGATCCCGGCCTCGCTCTTTCTGGGCGGGATCGGGCTTGGTGCCTTCTTCTGGGCCATGCGCACCCGGCAGTTCGACGACCCAGAGGGCGACGCGAACCGCATCCTGATGAAGGATTGGGACGACCGGCCCAAGCCCTGAGGCCCTAGGTTAACACCACCCTAACGGAAAATTCCAAGGGTTTGATTTTGTTGACGTTCTGGCGTTTGTCCACCGTGGACAGGGTCAGGCGATCGTCACCGTTGCCGGTTGCAGGCCCTCGACCTTGCAGGTGTCGCCCCGGTTCAGCGGTCCCACCCCTGCGGGCGTGCCGGTGAAGATCAGGTCGCCCGGCGACAGGCTGACCAGTTGCGACAGGGCCGCGATGATCGAGGCCGGTGACCAGATCATCTCGTCCGTCGAGGCTTCCTGCCGCACCGCCCCGTTGACGACGCAGCGCAGCCGCCTTCCGGGCAGGGGGCCGGGCCTGATCGGCCCCACCACGGCGGACTTGTCGAACCCCTTGGCCATGTCCCAGGGCCGGCGACGTTCCTTTGCCTCGGCTTGCAGGTCCCGGCGGGTCAGGTCGTTCCCGGCGGCATATCCCCAGATCATCGCCTGCGCCCCCTCTTCCGAGACCATCGCGCCGGACTTGCCGATGGCGACCACCAGCTCGCCCTCGTGATGCAGGTTCTGCGTGGCCGGCGGATAGGGGATGCGGCTGCCGGATTCGACCACCGCGTCGGCGGGCTTTGTGAAGAAGAACGGCGTCTCCCGGTCCGGATCGCCCCCCATCTCCTTCGTGTGCTCGGCATAGTTCCGACCCACGCAGAATATGCGGCGGACCGGAAAGCGCTCGGCGCGGCCAGTGACGGGCAGGGTCACGGTCGGCAGGGCGGGAAAGACCAGTGCGACCATGGCTCAGCCCCCCACCGTCTCGCAGGGGATCGCGCGGGCCGCCAGGCGCCGGCAGGCCAGCTGCGCCTGCTCTTCGGTCAGCCCCATGAAGCTCGCCCGCCACTTGCCCCCCGACTGGATCGCCCGGCGGTTCCCCTCGTTCAGGGTGGCGCTTTCGGCCAGTGCGGTCTTCAGAAGCGCCTTGTCCGCCTCGTAGCGCGAGGAGAATTCGCCGACATTGACCCCGAAGTGCCGCCCGCCCGAGGTGGACATCACCACGACCACTTCTTCATGCGTCCCTGTGTCCGCCTGCATGTCCGCGGTTTCGACCTTGTCGAAGATCGGAGCCTGCCGCTTGGGCATGGCCGAGCCCGCCGCATCCGGCGCAAGGCCCGCCGATACCGCCGTCGGGCCCAGCGCCGCGGCTCCGGCTACGGTCTCGATGGCGGTCACTTCGGCCAGCAGAGCCGCACGGGCGTCGGCGGCAGTCGGATCGAGGCCCGGATCTGTCACCACGAGCTCGGGCTCGACCTCGGCCAGAGCCACCTCCTGCGCGACCGGCTCTGCCGCCGGGGCGGCAGGCGCGCTTGTGTCAGGCTCTGCCGCGGCAACCACCGGAGCAGCCATGGCTTCGGGTCGCGCTTTCGGTTTGAACGCCGCCAGGGCGGGATCGACAGTCGGTTCGGTCGCAGCTTCCGGAACCATCGCCGGGGCGACCGCCTCGGCCAGAACCGTCTCGTCTGCCGGCGCCACCAGAGCCGCAGCCTGCGCGTCAAGAGTGCCTGGCTCGGGCAGAACGGCGGGACCGGCCGGCGGTTCGGTTGCCTCGGCCAGCAGGACTTCCGGCGCAGCTTCGGTCGCCGCTGCCGGCTGGCTCGCCGTCGCTGCCAGCGCCATCGGGTCCGCGGTTGCCTGTTCGGTGGCGGCGATCGCCTGTGCCTGGAAGTCCAGCGTGCCTTCGGGGGCCGGCGCGGCGGTTGCTTCGGCCAAGGCGCCTTCGATCCCCTCGGCCATGGCCACCGCAACCGCATCCGGCACCGTCGGCACCGTTGGTCGCGCCTTTGGACGCAGCGACTTCTTCACCTCGCCCGAGACGCGGACGGTCTTGCCGGCCCCACCCACGGCGTCGATCTCGTCGATCCCGGTTTCCAGCGAGGCGACCAGCGCATCCTCGAGCGGCGGGGGCGGGGGCGGGGGGGGGGTGACGCCCAGGGC
>JBKBVC010000059.1:0-4746 GCA_046289805.1 Tabrizicola sp. | reverse complement strand
GGCGCCGCCTTCGGCGGCTGTTCCTTCACGCCGTCGCGGGCCCTCGCGAACCCGATGTCCATCAGTTCCGCCATCTTCGCATTGCGGTTTGCCGATGAGGTGCCTCCGAACACGGTGGCGATGATGTGCTTGTTGCCCCGCCGCGCCGAGGCGGTCAGGTTGAAGCCCGCCGGGCCGGTGTAGCCGGTCTTGATCCCGTCCGCGCCCTCATAGCTGTCCAGAAAGCGCGAGTTGGTGTTGGTCACCGTCGCGATCCCGGCATCCGCTGTCCTGCGCGAGAAGATGTGATAGTATTGCGGGAAGTCGTAGAACAGGTGCCGGCCCAGCACGTTCATGTCGTAGGCCGTGGACAGATGGCCCTCGGCCGTCAATCCGTTCGCGTTCTTGAAGGTGGTGTTGTTCATCCCCAGCTGCCGCGCGGTGCGGGTCATGCGCTTGGCAAAGGTCGCTGCATCGCCGCCGATGTGGTCGCCGATCGCCGAAGCCGCATCATTTGCCGACTTGATCGCCGCCGCCCGGATAAGATGCCGCATCGAGATCCGTTGCCCCGGCTTCAGCCCCAGCCGCGACGGCGGCTGCGACGCTGCGTATTTCGACACCGTCACCATCGTATCCAGCGACAGTCGCCCCGCCTCGATCTCCTGAAAGGCGATGTATAGCGTCATCATCTTGGTCAGCGATGCCGGATGCAGCCGCGCATGGGCGTTCTTTTCGTAAAGGACTTCGCCGGTCCGGCCGTCCATCACGATGGCCGCAAAAGGTGCAGCCTGGAGCGGAGACGTCACCACGACAGCGGCGACGACAAGAATCATGGAAATAGCGCGAAAAGCACGCCCGAGAAGCGATGTCACCTCGCCCACCCTTTGCCTGTTGGCCCGGATTTTCCGGTGCCTAATTCTGCCTCGTCGCGAAGGCTAGCATAGGAACTGGACTGCGAAAACCCAAAAATTCCAAAGGGTTTCGAGGTGCAGTTGAAGCAGTTGCGGAGACGCAGCAGTTCGAGGCGGTCAGGCCATATCTAGGGTCGGAGGGAGGTCCGACCGCCTATTTGTGGGGGGCTGCGTTTGCTTGACGGGGCTGGAGATGCAGGCGATGGACCAGGGCCGGCAGGTCACCCAGATCCCTGATCGCGTGAAAGCGGCTGTGTGCGGTCGGGGGCGACGCGACCTCGAACGACCACTCCTGCTCTTGCGGCACATGCACGCCCCAGGACCCCGCCTGAAGCGCCGGAATCACGTCGGATTTCAGGGAGTTGCCCACCATCATCGCCTGGTCTGCCCCCGTTCCGTGCCGCGAGAAGGCCTGACGGTAGGTGGCCTCGGTCTTGTCCGAGACGATCTCGACCCCGTGAAACAGGTCGCCGAGGCCGGATTGCGCCAGCTTCCGTTCCTGGTGCAAGAGGTCGCCCTTGGTGATCAGCACCAGTCGGAACTGTTCCGACAGTTCTGTGACGGTGGTGCGGACATGCGGCAGAAGTTCCAACGGATGTTCCAGAAGTTCTCGTCCCATGGCGATCAGCTCGCCGATGACGCTGGCGGGCACGCGGCCCTCGGTCACCTCGACCGCTGTCTCGATCATCGACAGGGTGAAACCCTTCACACCGAAACCGTAGTAGGCGAGGTTCCGGTGCTCGGCCGCGGTCAGGCGTTCCCGCAGGTGATCGGGGTCGGCGTAGTCGGCCAGACGTTCCAGGAACCGGTCCTGCGTCATCCGGAAATAGGTTTCGTTGTGCCACAACGTGTCGTCCGCGTCGAAGCCGATCGTCGTCAGCATGGCCACCTCTTTTCCCTGCGGCAAAAGAGGCTATATTTCCTGTGTCAAGTGCAACCACGAATCTTGAAGCCGGAGCCGATCCCCGTGTCCTTCCGTCCACCGACCATGTCCGACAAGACGGATGGCCCCGGGCACGACACTTCGCTTTTGACCAAGCCGAAGTCGAAGACGCAGCGTCCGCCGCTCTACAAGGTGCTGCTGTTGAACGACGACTACACGCCGATGGAATTCGTCGTGCATGTGCTGGAACGCTTCTTCGGCCTGAACCATGCCCAGGCATTCGAGATCATGCTGACCGTGCACAAGAAGGGTCTTGCCGTGGTGGGCGTCTTCAGCTTCGAAGTGGCCGAGACCAAGGTCGCGCAGGTGATGGATTTCGCCCGGCGCCACCAGCATCCGCTGCAATGCACGATGGAAAAGGAATGATCGTGCGATCAGCCAGAAGGAGCCGGGGGGCCTGAGTCCCCGCCCATGCGATCCGCACGATTGTCCCTTGCGCTGGAGACCGGCGCGCTGACGCTTCCCGCCACGGGACGCATTGCCGTCTATGGGCCGCGATCCGGCGACGAACTGTCGATGCTGCCGCGTGACCGGCTGGTGGCCCTGACCGGGTTCAGGCCGGATTACGATCACTTCTCTTCCATGTGTTCGGTGCGGCCCGAGCCGCCCTATGCGGCGGCTGTCGTCTGCCTGCCCCGCTCGCGCGAGGCGGCGCGGGCGCTGATCGCGCGGGCGGCGGCCGAGGTCGCCCCGGGCGGCTGGATTGCGGTGGATGGCCAGAAGACCGAAGGGATCGAGACCGCGCTGAAGGACTTGCGCGGGCGGGTGGACCTGTCCGAAAGCCTCTCGAAGGCGCATGGCAAGCTGGCCGCCTTCCCCGCCGGACCCGATCTGTCGGACTGGGCGGCCCGGCCCGCGGAGGTGGCAGGCTTCCGCACGCTGCCGGGGATCTTCTCCTCGGACGGTCCCGATCCGGGCTCGGTCCTGCTGGCCGCCAGCCTGCCCGACAGGCTGGGCGGCAAGGTCGCCGATCTGGGGGCGGGTTGGGGGTTTCTTGCGGCCGAGATCCTGAAGCGGCCGGGCGTCAAGCGGCTGGACCTGGTCGAGGCCGAGGCGGATGCGCTCGACTGCGCGCGGGCGAACATCACCGATCCGCGTGCACGCTTCCACTGGGCCGACGCGACCGCCTGGCGCCCCGAGACGCTGCTCGACGCCGTGGTGATGAACCCGCCCTTCCACACCGGCCGCGCCGCCGACCCGGCCCTCGGCGCGGCCTTCATCCGGGCCGCCCGGCGGATGCTTGCCCCCGACGGCAGCCTCTGGGTGGTCGCCAACCGGCACCTGCCCTATGATCCGGTGCTGACCGACTGCTTCCTTGATGTGCGCGAAGTTGCCGGCGACAGCCGCTTTCGCGTGATCCATGCCACCAGGCCCCGGCGCGACGCGCCCCGGGCGTAACCCCAGAGGTTCCATGTCCTTTTCCGTCTCGGGCAAGACCGCCATCGTCACCGGCTCCGCTGCCGGCATCGGGCTCGCCATCGCCCGGCACCTGTTGGACAAGGGCGCGAACGTGATGTTCGCCGACATCGACGAGGCGCGACTGGAGGCCGAGATCGGCGAGGAGGCGCGGGCCGAGGGGCCGGTGCGCATGTTCGCGGGCGACCTGACCGAAAAGCTGACCATCGCCAACCTGCTGTCGGCGACCATCGACGCCTTCGATCGGGTGGATATCCTGGTCAATGCCAGCCGCCGGATGATGGTGTCGGACATTCTGAACCCCGAGGCTGACGGGGTCGAGGAACTGTGGCGCTACAACGTGCTGTCGGCCCTGCGCATCTCGCAGATCACTGCCAAGCGGATGATCCAGCACGCCCAGCGGGCCGAGGTAGAGGACGGCACCATGCTGGGGTCGATCATCAACCTGTCCTCGATCGCCGCGCAGGCCACCCGGCCAGAGCTGCTGGGCTATTCCATGGCCGCGGCGGCGATGGACCAGATGACGCGCTCGCTGGCGGTGGCGCTGGCGCCCAAGGGGATCCGGGTCAACGCGGTGGCCTTCGGCAGCGTGATGAGCGCCAGCCTTCAGTCCGCGTTGCGCGAGAACCCGGACTACCGCGACGCGATCGCCGCGGCGACGCCCCTCGGCCGGATCGCGGCACCGGCCGAGCTGGCCGAGGCGGTGCAGTTCCTGGCTTCGGACGCTTCGGGCTTCATCACCGGGCAGGTGCTGACCGTTGATGGCGGGCGGGGACTTCTGGACGCGGTCTGCGCCCCCGCACACTGACCACCTGCGCAGTGTTCATTCGGGATATTGGGCCTTGCAGGCGGCGATCACCTTCTCGGCCTGCCGGGCATGCTCCTTGCGCTTTTCCTTCAGGCTTTCCAGCTTGCGCGCCTCTTCCTTCAGGTCGATGGCCTTGGGCCGTTTCTCGGTGACCGGGCGCTCGTCGAGGCAGGGTCGCGGCGGCGGGGCAGGCTGACCCTCCGGAGCGGGGCGCTCGCAGGTGGTCCAGTAGCTTTCATAGACGGTCACCGTCTCGAAGGCGTAGCCGCGCGCCAGGTTGCCCTCGGCCTCCCTGATCAGCCGGTCCACGGTGCGCAGATCGCGGGTATTGCGGTTGATGCACTGTTCCTGCGGGGTGCCGCAAGCCGCCAGAGCGCCAAGTGCCAGAAAAGAAAGTCGTTTCATCGGACACTCCTTGAACAGTGGAAAGCGGCGCGCCGGGGTGCTAGGCATGCAGGTGTCAGCATCCGAGGCCATCAGAATGACCGATCCGATTGACAGCCGCAACGCCATTGCCGCCGCCTGGTTCCGGACCCTGCGCGACCGGATCGTGGCGGCTTTCGAGGCGCTTGAGGACAAGTATGCCAAGGGGTCGCCCGGCCGGTTCGAGGTGGCGCCGACCTCCCGCGCCGATGGCGGCGGCGGTCTGATGAGCGTGATGCGCGGCGGCGGGGTGTTCGAGAAGGTGG
>JBKBVC010000451.1:468-1768 GCA_046289805.1 Tabrizicola sp. | reverse complement strand
CCAGCACTTCCGGGATATAGTGCCGCAGCAGGTTCTCGATACCCATCTTCAGCGTGAGAGTCGAGGAGGGGCAGCCCGCGCAGGCGCCCTGCATGTGCAGGTAGACCACGCCCCGGTCGAAGCCGTGGAAGGTGATGTCGCCGCCATCCTGCGCCACCGCCGGGCGGACGCGGGTATCCAGCAGTTCCTTGATCTGCCGCACCACGTCGCCATCCTCGCCCGTGTGCTCGGCATGGCCGCCGCCGGTCGCGCCTTCACCCTCGATCGCCGGCTGGCCCGACTGGAAATGCTCCATGATCGCGCCCAGGATCTGCGGCTTGATATGCGCCCAGTCCACATCGTCGGCCTTGGTCACGGTCACGAAGTCGGTGCCGAAGAAGACCCCCGTCACCCCGCCCGCCGCGAAGATCCGCCGCGCGAGCGGCGACTTAGCTGCCGCATCGGCGCTCGGGAAATCGGCCGTTCCAACCTCCAGCACCGTCTGGCCGGGAAGGAACTTCAACGTCGCGGGGTTCGGCGTGGATTCGGTCTGGATGAACATTGTTCCGGTCTCCGACTGTTCCTGTCGGATATGCGCCTTGCCGACCTGAAGGTCAAGTCTGGAACCATTCCAGGTTTCAGGCCCGGTCGGACCCCCAATAGGCATACATCTGCTCGACGGCGGTCAGGGATCGCAATCGCTCGACTTGCGCTGCGCTGCGGTCGGACGCGAAGTAAGGGACCGCCACGTCGGGGCAGGGCGGAGCCTTGCGGTTGGGGAACGGAACGACGGACATACCATGAGCCTTTCGGTCAGAGGCTCCTCCCATGGCTGTCAATCTAGTCCCGAAGCGCGGCCGCGCCAAGCTGCGCTGCCGCATGGCGGCCATGCGCCTGCGTCAGGCAAGGGGGTCTGCCTACAGGATCAGCACGATGCCCGCATAAAGCACGATCGCCCCGATGGTGCAGGCCACGGCCAGCGAGCCCAGGTCCTTCGCCTCCTTCGCCCACTCCGACCAGCCGGGCGAGAGGTGATCGACCAGTACCTCGATCGCCGTGTTCAGCGCCTCGACCGCGACCAGCACCAGGCCCAGCGCCAGCAATCCCGCGATCTCGGCCGTCGAGGCCCCGAGGATCAGGAAGACGACCACAAGCCCGGCGATGAACAGCGCTTCCTGCCGGAAGGCGCTTTCCCGGGCCAGCCGTTGCAAGCCCTCCAGAGAATAGCCGGCCGCGGCCCGGAAATGCGCGATCCCCGTCTTGCGCGGGGGCTTGTCCCCCGACGTCATCGGCCGTCCCTGCCCGGCCGGCAGGCCTCGGC
>JBKBVC010000451.1:0-458 GCA_046289805.1 Tabrizicola sp. | reverse complement strand
GGAGGTCTTCAGGTTCATCATTCAAGGCACCGCCAATCAGGTGTCGTCATGACCCACCGGCCCGCCGGCGCGCCGCTGTCGGCCGCAGGACCGGCCGGGTCGATCGCCACACTGGCACCAAACCGGCCGGACATCCAGATCGTCATCGGCAGGCAAGACGGCTGGCCGGGGGCCGCGAGGCGGGGCGTGGCGTGCAGGCCCCTCCCGCGGCCATCGCCCTCGGCATCGGGAAACGGACGGCGGGTTCGTGTCAGGTAATGCTCTCCAGCCGTTCCTTGGACATGTCGCCCGGCACGATCGTGATCGGCACCGGCAGGTTGCCGGAATTCCGCGACATGGCAGTGACCAGCGGCCCCGGCCCCGACTTGTCGGTGCCCGCACCCAGCACCAGCACGCCGATCTCCGGGTCTTCCTTGACCAGCGACAGGATCTCGGTCACCGGGTCGCCCTCGCGGATC
>JBKBVC010000058.1:0-8209 GCA_046289805.1 Tabrizicola sp. | reverse complement strand
CCTGCATCAGGTCGCGGGTCTGGGTGTAGAGGCGTTTCCAGAGCCGGTATTGCGTGGCGTAGGCGGGGACATGTTCGGGCCGGACGGTCCTCACCTCGGGGTTCCAGGACCGGATGTCCTGTGGCACGGCCGCCCCGATGGCCAGGGCGGCGAGGAAGGCGTCACCATAGCTGGCGCCGATGGTCTTTTCGCAGACGTGCTGCGGGACCCCGCCGAAATCCGAGGTCGCTTGCAGCCAGAGCGGGTTCTTCGTGCCGCCGCCGACGGCAAGGACGCGGGCCGGCGACGCGCTGACCTCGGCATAGGTCTCCAGCACATGCGCGGTGCCCGCCGCGATGCCTTCGCAGACCGCGCGGAACAGGTCGGCGCGGGTATGGGTCAGGTTCAGGCCGAAGAACACGCCCCGCGCATATGGGTCGTGGATCGGCGTCCGTTCACCCGAGAAATAGGGCAGGCAGAGGAGGCCCTTCGCCCCTTTGGGGCTGTCCATCGCCTCGGTGACGAGGGCCGCGAAGTCGGTGTCGCGGGCCAGCTGGTCGCGGAACCAGTGGGTGAGCGTGCCAGAGGTCGCAAGGCCTGCCATCGAGGCATGCGTGCCGGGGAAGAGCCAGGGCGCATACCACAGGCGCGGGTCGCGGACGGGCTGGCCGGTGACCTGGATGATGAAGATGGTCGAGCCGTACATCAGCATCATCTCGCCAGGGTGCTGGACGCCGACGCTGACGGCCTCGGCCGCCGCGTCGATGGTGCCGCAGGTGACCGGGGTGCCTTCGGCGAGGCCGGTTTCGCGCGCGGCCTCGGGCGTGACGTGGCCGGCGATCTCGGTGGACCACATCAGGCGCGGGAGCCTGTCGAGTGGAATGATCTCGGGGGCGAGGTCGGCGGTCCAACCTTGCGTGGTGACGTCGTAGAGCGGCGAGAAGTTCGCGGCGGTGTAGTGGTCGATGACGTATTGCCCGGTCAGCTTCCAGGTCAGATAGCTGGTGGAGGTCAGGACCTTGGCGGTCTGCGCGTAGAGGTCGGGCTGCGTTTCCTTGAGCCAGAGGATCTTTGGCCCGACGGATTGCGAGGTCAGGGCATTGCCGCAGCGTTGGTGGATGGTCGCCTCTCCGATCCGGGCGTTCAGGGCGGCGATCTGGTCGGTCGCGCGGGTATCGACGCCGTAGAGGACGCCGTTCATCAGGGGTTTGCCGTTGGAGTCCACGGGCAGCATGCAGGGGCCGATGGCGCTGGCGGCGATGGCCTTGATGTCGGCGGGGTTCAGGCCGGACTGGTCCAGAAGCGCGCGGGTGATGTGGACGAAATCGCCCCACCAGTCCTCATCCGCGCGGTGTTCGGCCCATCCGGCGCAGGGGACGATCATCCTGTGCGGGCGGGAGGCCTGGGCAGTGATGGCGCCTTTGGCGTCCACAAGGACGCCCTTGGATTCGAAGGTGCCGATGTCGATTCCCAAGGTATGGGGGCCGAGCGTATGGGTCATCGGGTCAGCCTGAGGTCGGGGGTGATGGCGGAAAGCGCGGTGTCGATCAGGGTGACGAGATCCTGAAGGTCCTTCGGGTCCACGACCTCCAGCGCGGAATGGGAGTAGCGCATGGGGAAGCCGACATCGAGGCAGGCGACGCCCTCGGGGCCCATGAACTGGATGTAGGAGAGGTCGGTCAGCGCCCCGGTATGGGCCGAGCGTTGCAGGGGGAGGTTGGCTGTTTGGGCGGCGTCCTCGAACAGGCGGACGAGGGCGGGGTGCGGGATGACGCCGTTCAAGGTGCCGCGGCCGTGGAAGGAGTAGAGGCTGATGCCGGGGCCGCCGCCGAGGGTCACGTCGCCTCGGGTGGTCATGTCGGGCGTGTCGCAGGCGAGGAGGAGGTCGATCTGAAGTGCAATGGCGGGCTGAAGCGCGGTGGCGGCGGGCAGGACGCCGCGGAGGTTGTATTCCTCCTGCACCGACCAGACCAAGTGCAGGGTGGGGCCGGGTTTGCCCTTGCGGGCCTCGGCGAGTTTCAGGAGGGCGGCGCAGCCCGCGCGGTCGTCCACGGCGGTGCCGGCAATGCGGTTGTTGGCGAGGGTCAGGGCGCGGGGGAGGTAGGTGACGGGGGTGCCGATGCGGAGGCCGGCGGCTTCGGCCTCGGCTTTCGAGGCGAAACCGGCATCGACGTAGAGGTCGGCGTAGGGGAGGACTTTGTATCTTTCTTCGGGGGTGGTGGCGTGGTGGCTCTTGTTGGCGATGAGGGCGGGGAGGTCGCCCTTGTCGGTGCAGAGGAGGACGGCTTGCGCGGGCAAGGCGCGTTCGGGGACGCCGCCGAGGCGTTCGAGGCGGAGAAGGCCGGTGGGTTCGATCTTGCGGACGACGAAGCCCAATTGGTCCATATGGGTGAAGACCATGACCGCAGGCAGCGCGGGATCGCCGGGGAGGGTGCAGGTCAGGTTGCCGAGGCGGTCGGAGCGGTGCGGGAGGCCGAGGGTGTCGAGATGCCCGGCGATGGCGGCGGCGACGCGGGACTCGTGGCCCGCGAGGCCGGGGATGAGCATGAGTTCGACGGTCAGCTCGGCGACGGAGGGCAGCGTCATCGGCCCCCCCGGGCAGCGCGGGCGCGGGCCATGAAGTCGGCGGCGCGGTCGGGATCGACCGGCGCCCAGGTGTCGCCCCCGATCTTCAGCGCGGATCCGACGATGCAGCCGTCAGCGACGGCAAGGACATCGGCCACGGTGGCATGCCTGACCCCGGTGTTGGCGAGGACGGGGGTGGTGGGCAGGACGCGCTTCACGCCCTCGAGATCCTCCATCCGCGCGGCCTCGCCGGTGATCGCGCCGGAGACGAGCACCGCATCGGGGATCGAGGAGAACACCGCCGATCGCGCGCGGTCGGGCAAGGGGCGGCGGTCGAGGCTGTCGGCGAACTCGGCCGAGACGTTGTAGAGCCGCGCCACGCCGCCCAAGGCGCTGGGCATAGCGGACGGCGGCCCCGGCGTCGGGGGCCCAGACGCCCATGTCGGAGGCATAGGTGCCGGTGAAGATCTCGCGCACGAAGGCCGCGCCCGTGGCGGCGGCGACGGCGAAGCTGGACATCGGATCCCAGAGGACGTTGACGCCGAAGGGCACGTTGATCTCGTCCCGGAGCCGGCCAATGACATAGGCCATGGTGGCAGAACTGGCGGTGTCCACCTTGAGCTCGTAGGGGCGGTCGTTCTCGTTGCCGAACATCACCGCGTCGAATCCGGCGGCTTGCAGCGCCTTCAGGTCGGCGCGGGCGTCGGCGACGATCCCCTCGATCCCGCGCGCGGCGTCGTAGAGCGGCGCGCCGGGCAAAGCGCCCAGATGCACCATGGCGATGACGGGTTTGCGATCCCCGAAAACGGCCTGAAAACGCGACATTCTGATCCTCCCAGCGGGGTCACGCTAGCGCGAAAGCGGTTGGACGGGAAGCAGGATCATACTAGCATGTCAGCAAGCAGGAGGGTGCGGATGCTGGCCACAAGACACTGGGATCGGCTGGGCAACGGGGGGCTGACTTTCACCGAACTGGGCTTCGGCGCGGCGCCCTTGGGCAATCTTTTCAAGGCCATCAGCGACGACGAAGCCCATGCGGTGCTGGAGGCCGCCTGGGCGGGCGGCGTGCGCTATTACGACACGGCGCCCCTTTACGGGCTGGGGCTGTCCGAGACCCGGCTGAACCGCTTTCTGCGGGGCAAGCCGCGCGACAGCTACGTCCTGTCCACGAAGATCGGACGCCTTCTGCGCGCGGTGCCGCCGGGCCAGGGCGACGGGGCGGGGAAATGGGTCGATGTCCCCTCGCGCAAGGAGATCTACGACTACAGCTATGACGGCACGATGCGCAGCCTGGAGTTCTCGCTGGAGCGGCTGGGCGTGGACCGGATCGACATCCTGTATGCGCATGACCTGGACATCTTCAACCACGGAACGCAGGCCGCGCTGCAGGAGCGGCTGGAGGCCTTCATGGCGGGCGGCTACCGGGCGCTGGTGGCCTTGCGCGACCAGGGGGTGATCCGGGCCTTCGGTGGCGGGATCAACGAATGGCAGCCCTGCCAGTGGCTGCTGGAGCGGGGAGATTTCGACATCTTCCTGCTGGCGGGGCGCTATACCCTTTTGGAACAGGAGGCGCTGGAGAGCTTCCTGCCCATGTGCGAGGCTCGGGGCGTGGGGATCGTGGTGGGCGGTCCCTACAATTCGGGGATCCTTGCGACGGGGCCGCGACCGGGGGCGCACTGGAACTATGCGCCCGCGCCGGACTGGGTGATGGCGAAGGCCGCACGGTTGCAGGCGGTCTGCGAGGCCCATGGTGTGCGGCTGGTGGATGCGGCGTTCCGGTTCCCGCTGCTTCATCCGGCGGTGGTTTCGGTCATTCCCGGCGGGCAGGGGCTGGCCGAGATGGCCTCCAATCTGGCGGCGGCCGAGGCGGCGATCCCGCAGGCGCTGTGGGAGGCGTTGCTGTCCGAAGGGCTGATCCGGGCGGACGCGCCGATCTGAGACCTCCTGCGTCGCGCCTCCGGCTTCTCGTCGGTGGGGCGGCCGCGAGGAGTGACGAAGTCATCGACGAGCGGCGGTCAGCCGCCGTAGAGCGCGGACATGACGATGCGCGTGGCGGCGGCGGCGTCCTGGCGGGCCTGTGCCTCGGCCAGCGCAGGGTCGGCGGCCAGGTCGCGCGCGATGGCGCGCAGCCGGTCGGTCGCGGCGATGTTGGCCCGCGCCTCGCCCATGGGGTCGGTGCCGCCATGGTCGGGGAAGGTATCGAAATAGATCACCCCGTCGTAACCCGCCCGGTCGAGCGCCACGAAAAGCTCCACCGTCTGCACCGGATGGACCGAGCCCGCGATCAGCCCGTCGTCGCGCTTGCCGTAGCCGTCGTTCAGATGCACGCCAAGGATGCGGCTGTGCCGCGCGGCCAGCATCGCGGCGCGCGCAGGCATCTCGCCGGCAAAGAGCATGTGGCAGAAGTCGAGCGTCACCCCGGTGTTGGGCCGCCCGACCTCGGCCAGGGCCAGAAGGGTCGTCGCCATGTCGGGCATCACCACATGGGCGCGGGGTTCGTTCGGCTTGTATTCGATGGCGATGTCGATGGACGGGTTGTAGTCGGCGACCTCGGCGATGGCGGCGATGCTGTCGTCCCACATCCGCGCGTGATCGGCCTGGAAGGAATAGTCGAACCCGTCCTGCCCAAGCCAGAGCGTCATCAGCCGCCCGCCCATCGCCGCCAGCGCATCGAGGCCGCGCTTCGTCAGGTCGATCGCGGCGCGGCGGGTCGCAGGATCGGGGTGGGAGAAGGCCCCGAGCCGGAAGCCCGGATCGGTATAGTAGCGCATGGCGAGGCCGTTCAGCGCCATGCCGTGATCGGCGAGGATCCGGGTCAGCTCGGCCGGGCGGTGGTGATCGAAATGGTCGGGAAAGTTGAGGTCGGCGGCATCGAGGCCCCCCACCCGCGCGGCGGCGGCGATCATCTCGGCCACCGTGTCGCCCTTCCGCTTGAAGGCGTTCAGCCGGGTGGCGTAGCAGGGTTTGTTCGGGATCATGGCGCCGCGAACAGCTCGGGGTGGGCGCGCTCCAGCGGCGCGAGATAGGTCAGCAGCTGGCGCAGGTGGTGCTGGAGGGCGGCCCGGGCAGCAGCCGGATCGTGGGCCTCGAAGGCGGCAAGGATCGCGCGGTGTTCGTCCAGCGTGGCCTGTAGCCGGCCCTCGACCGGCAGGATCAGCTGGCGCGCGCGGTCCACCGACAGCCAGGCGGTCTGCGCCACCTGCGCCAGCCGCGGAAAGCCGGTGAAGGACAGCATCATCTCGTGGAACCGCGCGTCCAGCGCCATGAAGCCCTGCCGGTCGCCATCCGCCACCAGCGCCTCTTGCAGGAGAAGGTTGCGCCGCAACTCGCGCAGCTGGTCCTCGGTGATGCGCTCGGCCACGAGCTCGGCGGCTGCGACTTCGATCGCCTCGCGGATGAAGGCGCCTTCGCGGATGTCGGTCATCGACAGGCGGGTGACGAAAGTTCCGGCCTGGGGCACGATGTCCACCAGCCCGTCCGCCGCCAGCCGCGCCACAGCATCGGCAACCGGGCTGCGCGACACCCCGAGGCGGTCGCAGATCTCGGGCTTGCGGATGCTGTCGCCGGGGCGGAACTCCAGCGTGAGGATCGCCTGCTTCAGGCTCTGATAGACCCGCTGGCCAAGCGAGCCCTGGAACCGCTCCAGCGGCTCCAGCCGCGCGGCGCCATTCTCGTCTTGTGATCCGGTTGCGGGCGCTGGTAGCATGCTAACATGTTAGACCGGTCGGGCGGGCTGTCAAGCGACCCGGACCCGGTGGTGAGGGGGAAGGCGATGGCGGATGCGGTAATACGATTGCACGGGCGGGACAACCTGGTGATTGCGCTGGCCGATCTGCCGAAGGGGGCGAGCGTGCCGGGGGTGGAGGCGCCCCTGCCCGGCCCGGTGCCGCGCGGCCACAAGATCGCGACCCGCGCCATCGCGAAGGGCGAGACGGTTTTGCGCTATGGCCAGGCGATCGGCCAGGCGACCGAGGATATCCCCGTGGGTGGCCACATCCACAGCCACAACCTCGGCATGGGCCCCCATTCGACAGATTATGCCATCGGAGCCGAGGCCCGCCCCCTGCCCCCTCTGCCCCCGCGCGAGTTCCTGGGCTATCACCGCGCCGACGGGCAGGTGGGGACGCGGAACTACCTGGGCATCCTGACCAGCGTGAACTGTTCGGGCTCGGTCGCGCGGTTCATCGCCGAGGCGGCGGAGAAGGATCCGGTGCTGTCGGCCATGCCGAACATCGACGGCTTTGTCCCCATCGTCCACAACACCGGCTGCGGCATGTCGGGCACGAACGAGGGCTATGCGACGCTGATGCGCACGCTGAAGGGCTATGCGCGGAACGCGAATTTCGCGGGGATCCTGCTGGTGGGCCTCGGTTGCGAGGTGATGCAGGTGCCAGACCTCGTGGGCCAGGGGCGGCTGCGGCCGGACGGGAATTTCCGCTACATGACCATCCAGGGTGAGGGCGGCACGCGGGCCACGATCGAGCGCGGGCTGAAGGTGCTGCGCGAGATGGCCGAGGTCGCGGCACAGGTCGAGCGCAGGCCGGCGCCGGTGTCGAAGCTGATCGTCGGGCTGCAATGCGGCGGGTCGGACGGATACAGCGGGATCACGGCGAACCCGGCGCTGGGCCACGCGAGCGACCTTCTGGTGCGGATGGGCGGCACCACGATCCTGTCCGAGACACCGGAGATCTACGGGGCCGAGCACCTCCTGACCCGCCGCGCGGTCAGCCCCGAGGTCGGCGAGCGGCTTCTGGAGCGCATCCGCTGGTGGGAAAACTACACCGCGATCAACGGCGGCGAGATGGACAACAACCCCTCGCCCGGCAACAAGCGCGGGGGACTGACCACGATCCTGGAAAAGTCGCTGGGCGCGGTGGCAAAGGGCGGCACGGCGCCGCTGGCGGGGGTCTACAAGTTTGCGGAACCCATCACCACGCCGGGCTTCGTCTACATGGACAGCCCCGGCTACGACCCGTGCAGCGTGACCGGCCAGATCGCCAGCGGGGCCACGCTGATCGTCTTCACCACCGGGCGCGGGTCGGTCTCGGGCTACAAGCCCAGCCCCTGCATCAAGCTGGCGACCAATTCCGAGATGTATGCCCGGATGCAGGAGGACATGGACATCAACTGTGGCGACATCATCGACGGCACCAGCATCGAGGCCAAGGGCGAGGAGATCCTGGAAAAGATGATCGCCGTCGCCTCGGGCGAGCGCACTTTGTCCGAGCAGCTGGGCTTCGGCGGGGCGGAGTTCGTGCCCTGGCAGATCGGCGCGGTGATGTAGGGAAGATCGCGACCAGCCTTGATCATTCATCAGCCCTCGACCCCGAGGAGCGAAGGGCGGCGCCTGACCGCCGGGCGGGCGAGAAGCGCCCGCCCTGGGGGGCGGTAGGGCGCTGCCCGTGGTTCCCACGGGCGGGACAGCGGATTTGCCGTGCTTCTGTCAAGGTCCGATGGACCCTACAGCCGGTAGAAGGCCCGCGCTGTGTCGCGGAAGATCTGCCGCCGTTCGGTCTCGGACAGGTCTGCCGTCACCTCGTCCACCAGCGCCACCCAGTCGCGGTAACCGATGGCCAGCGTCGCCACCGGCCAGTCGCCGCCGAACATGATCCGCGAGGGGCCGAAAGCCTCCAGCGCGACCTCCATGTAGGGGCGCAGCGTTTCC
>JBKBVC010000057.1:0-8212 GCA_046289805.1 Tabrizicola sp. | reverse complement strand
AGATGCCGGCGGCCAGCGCCAGTTGCGCCAGCGCGGCATGGGCGGCGACCGCCCCGCCTTCATCGCACAGCGCCTGAAGCCGGCGCAGGGTCGAGACGGGCAGCGTGGACAGCTCGTCAAGGCGCGGGTCGGGCCGACCGTCGGCCGGGAGGATCGCAAGGGCGGTTCCCTGACGGCGGGCAAGATCCTGCAACGTGGCAAGGCCATAGGGCCAGTAGGCCTCGCCCCCGATCAGGCGGACGAGGATGGCGCGGGCGCTGGAGAGGGTGCGCTCGGCGTAGGTGTCCACCGAGATCGGGTGCTTCAGCGCGATGAGGTTGGCGAGGCGGACGGAGGGTTGGAAACCCGCCGCGCGAGCACGCTCATACCCCGCCGTGAAGGCCCCGAGGTCGCTGTCGGAGAAGCTGAGCACGATGAGGTCGGCCGGGTCCTGGCCGAGGTCGAAGGGGGTCTCGGTTTCCTCAAGCCCGTGGGATTCGCGGAAGACGACGTGCATGGGTTACGTCCTTCCCCACCGGTCAAACCCGCCCCGGTCCCGAGCTGGGGCCGCGTGGCGAGGCTGAGGTCCCGGGTCAAGCCCGGGACGCGACGGCCCCGTGACCGCCCTGCGCGCCCCTGCCGCTGCGGAACCCCGCGCCATGTCGTCAGGCTCCCAGAACCCTGCGGATCGCAGCCTCATTGATGTCGTCGTGCTCGGCGATGACGACCAGCTGCGAGCGGCGGGGCGCGCTGCCCCAGGGCTTGTCGAACTGGGTGCGGACCCGCTCACCGACGGCCTGGACGAGAAGGCGCATCGGTTTGCCCGTGACGGCGACATGGCCCTTCACGCGCAGGATGTGCTGTTCGCGGGCAAGGCGCTGGATGGCCACCGTCAGCACCTCGGGGTCGGTGACTTCGGGCAGGTCGATCACCACGCTGTCGAAGTCGTCATGTTCATGGTCGTCGGCCCCGTCATGATGCGAGGGGCGCGCGGCGAGGTCGTCCTCGGCTGCGGCGTTGAGGCCCAGGATCACGCGGGGGTCGATCACGCCGTCGGTGATCGGCAGCATGGGGACGGGTCGGGCCATCTCGGCACTGATGATCCCCTTCGCGGCTGCCAGCCCCGCCTCTCCGGCCAGGTCGGCCTTGGAGAGGAGGATAAGGTCGGCGCAGAGGATCTGGTCCTCGAAGACCTCGGAGAGCGGGGTTTCGTGGTCGAGCGATGCGTCGGCGGCGCGCTGGGCCTCCACGGCCTCCACGTCCGGGGCAAAGCGGCCGGCGGCCACGGCCTCGGCATCGGCCAGCGCGATGACGCCGTCCACCGTGATCCGGCTGCGGATCGCGGGCCAGTCGAAGGCCTTAAGGAGCGGTTTCGGCAGGGCGAGGCCCGAGGTCTCGATCAGGATGTGGTCGGGGCGCTGGGGCAGGGCCATCAGTTGCTCGATCGTCGGGATGAAGTCGTCGGCCACCGTGCAGCAGATGCATCCGTTGGCAAGCTCGACGATGTTCTCGACCGGGCAGTTTTCATCGGCGCAGGATTTCAGGATGTCGCCGTCGACGCCCACGGTGCCGAATTCGTTGACGAGGATCGCCAGGCGCTTGCCTTGCGGGTTCTGCATCAGGTGGCGGATCAGCGTGGTCTTGCCTGCGCCAAGGAAGCCGGTGATCACGGTCACGGGGATTTTGGTCAGGTCGGTCATTCGGCGGCCTCTGGCAGGGGGTTGGGCGGGATGCGGGCGATGCTCTGCTTGCGGAAGACGGTCGGGCGGTCGCGCCAGGGAACGATCCCGTCGGCGCTGGCGGCGTATTTCCCGGCGCCTTCCAGGATTGCCGGCACGTCGTCAAGCGTCAGCCGGCCATAGACATAGGACCAGGCTCCGGGCTTGGTCAGAGAGACGGCGCAGCCGGTGTTGCAGGCGGAAAGACATTCGACGCCCACGATGCGGACGCCCTCGGGCGCGGCTGCGGCGGTCAGCGCGGCGAGGAGATGCGCGCCGGGGGGCTGTGCGCCCTCGGGGACCGGCTGGCCGGCCTTGCAGGTGGTGCAGACGAAAAGGGTCGTGCCCATCATTGCCTATCCAAAGGCGAAAGGGGTGGGCCAGCGAGGGGCCGCCCGATACCTGGGGCCGCCGATCACCGGTCGCGGAACACCCCGTCCGCCGGTTGCCTTCCGCGCTGGCAGGTCTCCCGGCTTGCGGATACGGGGCACCTGCCCCACGGCCCCCGCCTTCCCGGCTGCCGCCAGTGGCCATGGGACCTCTCCGGTCACGGTCGCGGGGGCGGCTGCTTCCAGGTCACTTCCGGCCTGTCGCATTCCCTCTTCGCCTGTCATAAACAGGAACCAGCGCCAGCCCACCTGAGGCAAGCACCCCCACCTTGTCAAGGATAGGACCGACCATGACCGACCCTGTTGCGACCACCACCCCCGACGACCTGGCCCGCCACGCGCAGAAGATGGCCAAGAAGAAGGCCGCGCGGGACAGGATCATGGCGGGGAAGGAGGGGGAGAAGGGTCTGGTCATCGTCCATACCGGGGCAGGGAAGGGCAAGTCCTCTAGCGGATTCGGGATGATCCTGCGCTGCATCGCCCACGGGATGCCCTGCGCGGTCGTCCAGTTCATCAAGGGCGCCTGGGATACCGGCGAGCGGCGGCTGCTGACCACCCATTTCGCCGACCTCTGCCAGTTTCACGCGATGGGCGAAGGCTTCACCTGGGAGACGCAGGACAAGGCCCGCGACATCGCCGCCGCAAGGGCGGGGTGGGAGAAGGCGAAGGAACTGATCCGGAACCCGGAAATCAGGATGGTGTTGTTGGACGAGATCAATATCGCGCTGCGCTACGACTACCTCGACATCGGCGAGGTGCTGGCGTTCCTGAGATCGGAAAAACCCCCCTTGACCCATGTCGTCCTGACCGGGCGGAATGCGAAGGACGAGCTGATCGAGGCGGCGGATCTGGTCACCGAGATGACCCTGATCAAGCATCCGTTCCGGGCCGGCATCAAGGGCCAGCCGGGTGTGGAGTTCTGACCCTGTCCACGGTGGACAAAAGCAGATACGCCAAAAAGATCAAAAGGTTGGTCGCGGACGTTAGGGATTTGGCAAGGATATGGCAGGAGGCGGAAAGATGCGGAAACCCTGGCTTGGACTGGCGGTTCTGATGGCGGGGCTTCTCGCCTCGGGCTGCGCGCCGCTGGTGGTGGGGGGCGCGGCGGCCGTGGTCGCCGACGAGGTCGTGGAACAGGACAAGGGCGGCGACGGGTTGTTCTGAGCGGCCCGGTCCTCCCGCAAGGCTGGCCATCGGCGGCATCCCGCCGAAGGCCGGCCGACCTTCCGAAGGAAAAAGATCAGATCCCCGGCCTGTGGCCCGGACGGGTCGTTGTTGCGCGAAGTGATGCAGGCGGACACTTGAAATGTAACCGTCGTTACTATAGCTTTGTCCGCATGACCGAGCTTGCCTGGCTTCTCCTGACCTACAAGGTGCCTGCCGAACCCTCGGCAAGGCGCATTGCCATCTGGCGCAAGCTGAAGGGCATGGGCGCGGTCTATCTGCAGAACGGGGTCTGCGTGCTGCCGCGCACCGACGACCATCTGCGCCGGCTGAAGATGATCGAGAACGACATCGCCGAGGCCGGCGGCGAGGCGGTGCTGTTGCAGACCATTGCGCTGGATGCCGCGCAGGAGGCGCGGGTCGTCGGCCGGTTCAAGGCCGACCGCGACGAGGCCTATGCCGAGTTCATCGACAAGTGCGACGATTTCGAACGCGAGGTGGCCAAGGAGATCACCGCCGGCCACTACAGCTATGCCGAACTGGAAGAGAACGACGCCGACCTGAAGAAGCTGCAGGGCTGGCTGGACCGGATCGGCAAGCTGGACTTCTACGGCGCCGACCGCGCCGAGGAGGCGCGGAGGCGGCTCAAGGGCTGCGAGGCGGTGCTGGACGACTATGCCCGCCGCGTCTTCGACGCCAAGGGCGAAAGCGACTGAGCGAGGAGCATCCGCATGACCCGGACCAGACCCCTGACTGCCTTCTTCCCGCATTTCCCGCCCGAGCATCTGCCGGTCGGTCCGTCCCAGCTGATGATCCGGGCCGACCGGCAACGCCAGCGCGCCGCCCTGGCGCGGCTGGACGACCGGATGCTGAGGGACATCGGCCAGACCCGCGCCGAGGCCGACGCCGAAGCCCGGCGGCACGACTGACCCCCAGGACACGCCTCGACGGAGACCCGCGATGACAGGAACCACAGGGACCAAGGCCGCCTCGCTCTGGCGGGGACTGCCCGCCGGGATCTGGGCGCTGGGCTTCGTGTCGATGCTGATGGATGTCTCGTCCGAGATGATCCACGCGCTTCTGCCAGTCTATCTGACGGTCGGGCTGGGCGCCTCGGCCCTGGCGGTTGGGGTGATCGAGGGCATCGCCGAGGCCACGGCGGCAATCACCAAGGTCTTTTCCGGCGCGCTGTCCGACCGGATCGGCCGGCGGAAGGAACTGGCGGCGCTGGGCTACGGGATGGCGGCGCTGACCAAGCCCGTCTTTCCCCTGGCGCCCTCGCTGGGCTGGGTGGTGGCGGCGCGGTTCATCGACCGGGTGGGCAAGGGCATCCGCGGCGCGCCACGCGACGCGCTGGTGGCCGACCTTGCGCCCGAGGGGCGGCGCGGCGCGGCATTCGGGCTGCGGCAGTCGCTGGACACCTTCGGCGCCTTCCTCGGGCCGCTCATGGCCATCGCGCTGATGTGGGCCTTTGCGAACGACTTCCGGTCGGTGTTCTGGGTTGCCGTCATCCCGGCCTTCCTCGCGCTGGGGCTGATCCTGTTCGCCGTGAAGGAGCCCGCCCGGCCCGAGGGGCTGCGCAAGGTGCGCAATCCGCTGGCGCGCGCCGAGTTGAAGCTTCTGGGCGGCACCTACTGGGCGGTGGTGGCGGTGGCGACGGTCTTCACCCTGGCGCGGTTTTCCGAGGCCTTCCTGATCCTGCGCGCCGAGGAGGTTGGGCTGTCGCTGATGCTGGTGCCGCTGGTGCTGGTGGGGATGAACGCGGTCTATGCGGTTTCGGCCTGGCCAGCGGGGGTGCTGTCGGACCGGATTAGTCGGCCTGTCCTTCTCATGGCGGGGCTGGCGCTCTTGATCGCGGCCGATCTGGTGCTGGCGCTGGCGCCCGGCTTCGCGGGCCTTGCCCTCGGGATCGCGCTCTGGGGGCTGCACATGGGGCTGACGCAGGGCCTGCTGTCGGCGCTGGTGGCCGAGGCGGTGCCGGCGGAACTGCGCGGCACGGCCTTCGGCATGTTCAACCTGGTGACGGGCGGGGCGCTGCTTCTGGCCAGCGTGATCGCGGGGGCGTTGTGGCAGGGGCTGGGGTCGGAGGCGACCTTCGTTGCGGGTGCGGGCTTCGCGCTGGTCGCGGCGCTGGGCCTGCTGCCCTTGCGCGGGCGACTGGCCTGAGAGGGTCAGACCTGGCGGGGGCCGTAGAGGATGACCGCCGCGCCGATGAGGCAGATGGCCGATCCGATCGTGTCCCAGCGGTCGGGCCGGGTGCCTTCCACCGCCCAGAGCCAGGCGAGCGAGGCGACGATGTAGATCCCGCCGTAGATCGCATAGGCGCGGCCGGCATGTTCCACATCGACGAAGGTCAGGAGCCAGGCGAAGAGGCCAAGGCAGACCGCGGCGGGGATCAGCCAGAGCGCGGATTTGTCCAGCCGCCACCAGCCCCAGACGGCAAAGCATCCGGCGATCTCGAAAAAGGCGGCGGCGGCGAAGATCAGGGCGTTCTGCATGGGCTGACTTGGCCAGAAGTCGGGCGCAAAGGCAATTCCGTTTCAGCCATGGCGCCAGACTTTCACGGCGGAAATCACGAGGATTGCCGCAAGCATGGGCAGAAGAAGGCCACCCGGCCCCCCGGAAGCTGCCCGGCATGACGGGCGCCGGGGATCGACCCCGCCGAGGCGGCCCACCCCGCGCCAGCGGCAAGGGCAGTGGGCAGGCTGCGGCGCGGCTCAGTCATCGGCCGCACCTGCGATATGATCGCGTGCGATCGACATGGATTTCAGCACCGCATGGGCCGCATCGCCGGGGTGCAGGCCCAGTTGCCGGGCCGTGCGGCGGGTGATCCGGGCGAGGATCTCGTCTTGCCCCACGGCAAGGTGGACCATCACGCCGGGGCCATCGCCGGGACGGATCGCGGCGACGGTGCAGGGCAGGATGTTCTGCGCTGACAGCCCCTCGGGCCGGGCGCGGGACAGGATCACCTCATGCGCCATGATCCGCACCCTGACCCTGGTGCCGGGCGGGCTGTCGATACCCGGCAGGAACAGCGGCCCGGTGGCGGTGATCAGGCGGGTGAGGCCATCCTCTTCCGCGCCTTCCACGGTGGCCGGGAGAAGGGCCGCGACCTCGCGGATGCCCATGGCACGCAGCGCGACCGGGTCGGCCATCACGGCGGCGGTTGTGCCTTCGCGCACCATGCGGCCCTTCTCGATCACCACCATGCGGTCGGCCAGCAGCTGCGCCTCGTTCATGTCGTGCGTGACCAGCACCACCGGCATCTTGAGATGCGCACGCAGAGCAAGGATTTCGGCATGCAGCCGTTCCCGCGTGGCGCGATCGACGGCCGAGAAGGGCTCGTCGAGAAGCAGCGCCGCCGGTTTCCGCGCCAGCGCCCGGGCCAGGGCCACCCGCTGCTGCTGGCCGCCAGAAAGCCGGACGGGCTTGCGGTCGGACAGCCCGTGCAGGTTCACGAGGTCGAGAAGCCGCTCGGCCTCGGCCCGGTCGGGGCGGTCCATTGCGGCCAGGACGTTCTGCGCCGCCGTCATGTGCGGGAACAGCGCATAGCTCTGGAACACCACGCCGACATGCCGGCGATAGGGGGCCAGGGCGATGCCGGCGGCGGTGTCGAGCCAGGTTTCCCCGTCCACCGAGACCCGGGCGGTCGTGGGCCAGTGAAGCCCGGCGATGCTGCGCAGGATGGTGGTCTTGCCCGACCCGGAATGGCCGACCAGGGCCAGAAGCTCGCCGGGGCCGACCGAGAAGGCCACGTCCAGCGGGATCGGTGCCTCGGCCCGCAGGGCGACCTCCAGCGTCATGCGAGCCTCCGCCCGATGCGCGCCGAGAGCGCATAGGTGATGGCGATGGCGGTGAACGAAATGGCGACAAGGGCCGCCGACATGATGCCGGCGGCCTTCATGTCAAAGCCCTGCACCCGGTCGTAGATGGCGATGGCGATGGTCCTGGTCTCGCCGGGGATGGACCCTCCGACCATCAGCACGATGCCGAATTCGCCCAGAGTGTGGGCGAAGGTCAGGACCATGGCGGTCATCAGCCCCGGCCAGGCGAGCGGCAGTTCCACCTTCCACAAGCTGCGCAGGGGCGACATGCCGCAGGTCGCGGCGGCCTCGCGCAACTCGACCGCGATGGCCTCGAACCCGCGCTGGGCGGGCTGGATGGCGAAGGGCAGGTTGAAGATGACCGAGGCGACCACCAGCCCTTCGAAGGTAAAGACCAGTTGATGGCCGAAGGCTTCCTGCCAGAAGGCGCCCACCGGAGAGTTCCGCCCGAAGGCCACCAGCAGGTAGAAGCCGAAGACCGTGGGCGGCAGCACCAGAGGCAGCATCACCAGTGCCTCGACCGCGCCCTTGCCCCGGAACCGGCCCCAGGCCAGCCAGCGCCCGGCAAGCACCGAGACGGGCAGCAGGATCGCCACCGTCCAGGCGGCCAGTTCCAGCGAGAGCGTGAGCGCGGTCCAGTCCATGCATCAGTTTCCAGTGGGTGCCGTGCATCCGGTCAGACCAAGCGCCGCGCAGGCGCCGGGGTCGATCCTCCGCCCCGGGCCGGTGGCGATGCCGAAATCCGAGGTCCAGGACCAGACCGACCAGGCAATGCCGGCCTCCTCGGCGGCGCGGACCTTGTCGGCCAGAAGCTGCCAGCGGTCCTCCATCCGCACCCGCGCCTGGGAGCCCGTCCCGCCGATGGTGCCGAATTCGCCCATCAGGAGGCGAGAGGCCGGGATGCCGTGCGTCGTCGCCCATTCGGCGGCGCGGCGGATTTCCTGCACGCCGAAATCGTCGGGCTGATTGCGATAGGCCTCCAGCGCGGCAACGTAATCCGCGCGGGTGAAGGTCCGGGCGAACCAGGGCCAGGCGGTGCTCGCCCGCGCGACGGCGGCATCTGCGAGAGGGCCCACATCCTCGGCCGTCAGATTCGAGGGGGGATAGGGCAGATCGCCAAGGAAGGCCACCGGATCCA
>JBKBVC010000056.1:0-8252 GCA_046289805.1 Tabrizicola sp. | reverse complement strand
GCATGGCCTTCGAACCGGTGGCGGGCTCATGCCTTACCCTGCTCCCGCAGGATCGCGATGATCTGCTCTTCGGTGAACTTCGATCTCTTCATGTCCGGTCCTCTCGTTGGGCCGGACTCTAACATCAGATGGGCGAGTTATCGGGGGTCACAGCAACGACCACAAGGGCCTGCGGGCGGCCGCGCGCCGCGTGTTCAACGCGACCCACCAGAGGTGCCGCGTTCACTGGATGCGAAACGCGCTGGCCCACGCCCCAGCCAAACAGCGCACCGCCGTCGCGGCGATGCTGATGACGATTTTCGCGCAGGAAACCAAGGCCGAGGCCGAGAAGCAGTGGGACACCGTGGCCGATGCACTCCGCGAGAAGCAGCCCAAACTCGGCGGCCTGATGGACAGCTCCCGGGACGACGTGCTGGCCTACATGTCCTTCCCCCGCGAACACTGGACCCAGATCGCCTCGACCAACCCGCTCGAACGCGTGAACCGGGAGGTGAAGCGCAGGGCCGACGTCATCGGCATCTTCCCCAACGACGGCGCCATCATCCGCCTCGTCGGCGCGCTTATGCTGGAGACCAACGACGAATAGGCCGTGTCGCGGCGCTACATGAGCCTTGAAACCCTCGCCCGCGTCACCGACAATCTCACCGTCAGGCTGCCCGCCGTCGCCACCTGATCAAGCCCTGACATCTCCGGGGGTCGGCGCTCCTACACCACACCGTGGGACAATATCACCCGCGGGGATGCGGCGGATGGGGGCGTTGGCGCGCCGTTGGTCCGAGAGAGAGCGGCGCACGGGCTCGGGTGTTCGGCAAGCGATCCTGCCGTGGGAAGGATCGCTTGCCCAGCTCACCCTGACGACAAGGAGCCGAGCCGCCGTCGATGCCCTCGGGCCGTCTGTGCGGCGACAGCCCGCAGGCCGCCGCCTTGACAGACGGGCTCGGCGGTGTCGGCCATGGCATCGTCGATCCGGCCCGGGGCTCTGGCGTGCTGCTGCTCGTCACCCTCGTCGCAGCCCCGGATCGGTTGAGGCGAAGGCGGCAAGACCAAAGGCGAACCGTCCGTCCCGAGACAGATCGGGCTGGGCCCGGAACCGGCGATCCTTGGAGCGTCAAACTCTGCCTGGCGCCAGGCAGAGCCGATCCGAGGTTCTGCAACAGTCTGTTTGCAATTTTGTATCACGTATGAAATCGACCGTTTCCTTGCAAAGTCAGTCACCTAGAAGGTCAGTCGCCGGGTTCTCGCTGATCTCGATGTCGGCATAGTATTTCTGGGCCTGCACGGCGGAACGGTGCAGCGACAGCTTCATCGCTGCGGCCAGTGGGGCTCCGTCGAGTGCAGCTTGGGTCAGAAAGCCGGCCCTCAGTCCGTGCGGCGTCGCAAAGTCTACGGGCATCCCAGCGAGTTCCAACCGGTGTCTCAGGATCGTCCGCAGCGCGTCAGAGGCAAGGCGTCGGGGGAGGGGGCGATCGGAAATCGAGATGGGACGAAACAGCGGGCCGTCGGTGATCTTGGTCACTTCCAGCCAATGCACCAGCGCTCGGGCGGCGCGGCCCTTCATCGGCAGGCGAGGGGCTTGGTCCTTCTTCGTTGTCTTGGTTTCCAGTAATCTGATCCAGACAAGACCTTTGGATTTGAAATCATCGCGTCCGATATCTTCGACGTCTAGAGCCGTCACCTCCGACCGCCGCCGCCCGCCGGACGCAAAGGCCAACATCAGCATGGCGCGGTCGCGGATACCGCGATGGCTGTCGTCGCATGTGGCCAGCAACGCTTCCAGAATGTCGCGGGTCACTGGCTTGTGCGACTTGGGGACACGAGGCCGGGCATTGGCGCGCCGGGCTTTCTGCCGCGCCTGCTGCACCAGAGGCGACGAGAACGGCGAGGGCAGATTTCGCATGCGGTGGAAGGCTTGCCAACTTGCAATGCGGCGGTCCAGCGTGGCCGGCGCAGGGCAGGTCAATGCGCGCCGCAACCCGACGGCGATTAACTCCATGGCCACGTCTTGAGCGGATCCCGGCTTTTCCGTCAGGTCCTGTGCGTGATCGAGGATGAAGCGCAGCGCTACCTTTTCATCCTCGGGCCAGTCTAGCGGCCTGCCGAAAGACGCCATCTTCCAGGCCGCGATATAGGCCAGATCCCTCTCCCAAGCGCGCAGAGTATTCGCAGGTGTGCCGCGGCGGTACAGATCGGTCAGTGCCGCCTCATCCGCGTCGGAGAGTTGCGCATAGGCAGGCAAGGCGAGCACACTCATGCCTGCACCTTGCTGAAGTAAGGCGAAAACGGTATATGTAAGGAGCTCAAAGCAGTCCCCTTGGAGGCTACCATGCAGGAATCGACCGTCACGACCAAAGGCCAGACCACCCTGCCGAAGGACGTGCGTGCGGCACTCCAACTCAACCCCGGTGACCGGGTTCGGTATATGATCCTTGATGGTGGGGAGGTCCGATTGGTGCGAAGCCGGCCGGTGATGCAACTGGCGGGCATGCTGAAGGACAGCACCGACAAGCGGGCGAGCCTTGAAGATATGGACGAGGCGATTGCCAAAGGCGCGTCCGGCACATGACCGGGCTTGATACCAATGTTCTGGTCCGCTTCTTGGTGCAGGACGATGCCGCGCAGGCCAAAGCAGCGCAGGAGTTGATGGCGACCTTCTCCGAAGCGGAGCCGGGGTTCATCTGCCGTGAAGTGTTGGTCGAGCTGGTCTGGGTTCTGGAGCGTGCGTATGCTTTTCCGCGACCAGATATCGCCCGAGCTCTCGACGGCCTCATGGAGGCGCGTGAGTTGGTGATCGAGGCCGCAGATCGTGCCGCGATCGCCGTGGACCGCTATCGCAAGGGTGGACCCGGATTTGCCGACCAGATGATCGCGTTGGCGGGGCAGGGGGCTGGTTGCCAAGCGATGGTCACATTTGACCGCAAGGCGGCTGGCCTCCCCGGGATGTCGTTGCTGGGCGCTGTTTCTGACCATTGATCCGGTGGCGTTCGCGTGGGGTTCGCGGGCCAGGATGCCCAATTTCCAGGTCCATTTCAATACCCATGATAAGGCAAACTTATCATGTCTAATGAGCTTCTCCGAATGGCCCTTGGGTAATGCGCATAATTCCTTCATAATGCGCATATAAGACGGAAGAACCTTGTTTCATCGGATGATGACGCACAGATCCCCGGCCCCTATGACGGGCCGGAAGAGGCCGAGGCCTGGTTTCTGCCAGAGGATGCGGACCTGCCGTCGGCGGCGGGCGACATGCCGTTGCCGGTGGCGCCGCAGGGCGGGCTGGTCGCGGCGGTAGAGTGGCGGGCGGCAGAGGCCAGCCTTGCCCTCGACCTGGCCGAGCTGGCCTTCGATGCTGGCCGTCTGGCCGCGCGGGCCGCCGCCCGGAGTACCGGGGCAGTGCAGCGGCTGGCGCTGGACGAGGCGGCCGCCTTCAGCTGGTGGACGGGCGACCGGGTGTCAGCGGATTCGCTGGCGCTGTGGCTGTCCTGCCGGATCGGCGCGGCGGGGGAGGGCGGCGACGGGCTGATCCGCACCGCCTGGGCGGCGCGGCGGCTGATGGCCCCGGCGGGCGCCACGGGCCTGGCCGGGCGGCTGGCCGAGACGCTGGGCGGCGAGGGGCGGTCGGACCCGGCGCTGATCGGCGACGTCGCGACCGAGATCGCGGGTCTGGCGGCGGTCTCTGACCAGACCCGCGGCTGCGCGCTGTTGCACCTGTGGCGCGCGCTGGAGGAACGGCCCGACCACCTGCGCGGGCTGGAGGCGGCGGTGCTGGCGGCGCGGGTTGCGGCGGGGTAGGGGGCGCTTCCGATCCTGCCGCTGAGCCTGACTGGTTTCGCGGCGCTGACCGCCAGCGGCAGCCCCGAGGCGCGGCTGGCGGGCTGGATCGCGGGCGCGCACCGGGCGGTGCTGTCGGCGCTTATGGCGCTGGAGCGGTTGACGGCTTGGCGCGACCGGGCCGAGGCCGAGACGGCCGACCTGCAGGGCCGTACCCCGGCCCGGCTGATTGCCGCGCTTGTGGCGCATCCGATGCTGCGGGCCGCGCAGGCCGAAGCCGAGACGGGAGCGTCCCGCGCAGCGGTGCAGCGTAACCTTGACCTCCTGACCGCCCGCGGGCTGCTGCGCGAGGTCACCGGGCAGGGGAGGTTTCGCGTCTGGGCGGCACGGATTTAGAAGGCCGCGGAAGAAGTGCGGCCGCGGACACTGCAATTTCGCCTTGAGATCGCCGGCTTATGGAGGACTCAATGAACGCTGGTTCGCCCAGATGTCGCCGCAACGACTGCGAGTTCCCGAGAGACTGTCTTGACGTCAATTCTATTGCCCTTTCAGGGTTTTGTGACTGGGATGCCAAACCAAGTGTAACGGTTCAGAACAGCAACACGGACTTGGAACTCCGCGACCCGCCAGACGCAGCGCAGGTGCAGAACACGGGAATTTATCGGGTTCACTGGACAGGTTCCTCGGTGGACCTTTATCGGCTGCCCGAAACGTGAGTTTCGCAGAAGGGGCGATGGTCGTACCCTTTGCTGTCGGAATGCAGGCAGCTATCTGAAGGGTCCAATGCACCATTGCACTGGCCGTGCGGAAAAGCCTCTGGCTGTCCGCACCGCTGCCGCTCGAGTCCAAGCCTGATGCGAGACGCTGTACACCTCTATCTCGCGAACAACATGGAATCCCTCGACGACTATGGCCGACAGGACCGAAACGGGCTGTCTATCATGTCACCTCGTGCACAAGGATCAGTCGATGACTTTGCCATTGCCTGTATGGGAATACGGAGAAGGATGCGGTGGCCCTCCCAAGGGGCTTACCAATAAGCCGTCACAAGGGCCGCAGCTCTCGATGGTCGGCTGACCGTCGCAAACAGAAAACGCGCCGTGTCTCGGGTTCAAGGGCAACGCTGCAACTGTCGTTCCTGCGATGCCGCGGACTGGACGTGCCGGGCTTACCCGTTGCCCAAAGAAGCTGCACATGCCCATGCGACTGCATCCAGAACACGCATTTGCCGTGAATGCCGTGAAGATGCGACTGTCGGGTGTTGCGTCCTTGCCTTCCCTTGCCGTGGCACTTGGGGGGAAGGGTCTTGTGGCATGGCACGGCTGTCCATCATTGTTGTCGAACGCGACCGCGACCGCGCCTTGCGGATCGTGGATGGTCTCATGGCCTCGGGCGACCATGCGATCACGGTGATTGCGGAAGAGACGGGTCTGGCCCGGCGGATTGCCGAGCAGCGGCCCGACATCGTGCTGATCGACGCGGGCGACCCGTCGCGCGATGTACTGGAGGAGCTGGCGCTGGTGTCCGGGCCGATGGACCGCCCGGTGGCGATGTTCGTGGACCGGTCCGATGAAAACCTGACAAGGGCCGCGATTGAGGCCGGAGTGTCGGCCTATGTGGTGGACGGTTTGCAGCCGGAGCGGATCAAGCCGATCATTGATGCCGCGATTGCGCGGTTCCACATGTTCCAGAAGATGCGCGCGGAGCTGGCGGCCACCAAGGCGGCGCTGGAGGATCGCAAGATCATCGACCGGGCCAAGGCCATTCTGATGAAGGCCCGGGGGATTGATGAGGAGGCGGCCTATGCGCTGTTGCGCAAGACCGCGATGGACCAGAACCGCCGCATGGCGGATATCGCGCAGCAATTGGTGATGGCGGCGGGGCTTTTGACATGAGCCTTGCCTCCTTGCGCCTTGGCTATGTGCCGCTGACGGACGCGGCCCCGTTGATCGTTGCGGCGGAACTGGGCTTTGCGGCCGAGGAAGGGTTGGTGCTGGACCTGATCCGCCTGCAAAGCTGGGCGCAGTGCCGGGACATGCTGGGCATGGGCGGGATCGACGCGGCGCATATGCTGGTGCCCTTGCCGATTGCGCAGGCGCTGGGGCTGGGCCCGGCCTATCCGCGGTTCGATCTGGTCATGGTGCTGTCGGTCGGCGGGCAGGCCGTGGCGGTAAGCGCCGCACTGGCCGAAGTGATGCGGGCCGCGGGGCATGGCTTTGGCTTTGGCGACCCGATTGCCGCGCGGCGGGCGCTGGCGGCGGCGGTTCCGGGGGCCTTGCGGGTGGGTGTGCCGTTTCCGTTTTCGACGCAGGCGGAGCTTGTCCGGCGCTGGCTGGCGGACAGCGATCTGGAGGGCCGGCTGTCGATCAATACGGTGCCGCCGCCCCTGATGGCCGATGCGCTTGCGGCGGGCGAGGTTGATGCCTTCTGCGTGGGGGAGCCCTGGGCGTCTTATGCGGTCGAGCGCGGGGTCGGGGCGCTGGTGCTGGCGGGGCGGGCGATCTGGGCCTCTCCACCCGAAAAGGGGCTGGTCGTGACGCGGGACTTTGCGGAAGGTCGGCCCGAGGAGACGGGGCGGTTGATGCGGGCGGTCTGGCGGGCTTGCCGCTGGCTGGATCAGCCGGAGAACCGGGCAACGGCGGCGGACATCCTGTCGCGGCCGGACTACCTGAACCTGCCGCCGGAGTTGAGCGAGCGCGGGCTGATGGACCGGCTGCACGTCAGCGCGCAGGGCGAGGTGCGGCAGTACCCGGGCTTCATCCGGTTTCATGGCGGCGCGGCGAATTTCCCATGGCGCAGCCTGGCCGCGCTGTTCGCGCGCCGGATTGCGCGGCTGCACGGGTTGGAGGAAGGGGCGGCGATGGTGGCGGCGATGGCCTCATTCCGCACCGACCTGTACCGACAGCACCTGCGGGCTGCGGGGGCGGATCTGCCCGGCGCCTCGGCCCGGGTGGAAGGGGCGATGGCGCATCCGACGGCTGTTGCTTCGGAGAAGGGGCAGATGATTCTGGGCCCCGATGCCTTCTTTGACGGCGAAACCTTCGACCCACCGTTTGCCGAGGGATGAAGATTTGGGCGATGCCGCCGTCGGCTGCGGAAATCTGATGCTGCAAATGCGATACTGCGATGCAGCGCTTGACGAAGAGAGGCGCTGAACTGCACCATGAGAGCAAGCGAAGGACAACGGCGTTCTTCGAGACCTGCCGCCGCAAGGATGCGGTTTCCCGAAATGGCAATGACGCCACCGATCCCGACGCATGTCGGCGATTGCGGTGGCTTTTGTCGTTCAACCCAGTCGTGAGCCCCCTGTCCGGGGCCCCAGCCAAAGGATTCTCCCGATGACCCTGACCCTTCCTTCGCGCCGCTCATTCCTGAAATCCGCCGCCAGCCTTGCCGCCACTGCCGCTGCGGCCAAGCTGGCCTTGCCGGGTGGCGCATGGGCCGCGACCCCCACGCCGGAAGTGACCGGCGCAAAGCTGGGCTACATCGCGCTGACCGACAGCGCGCCGCTGATCATCGCGCTGGAGAAGGGGTTGTTCGCCAAGCACGGCATGCCGGATGTGGTGGTGGAAAAGCAGGCCAGCTGGGGCGCCACGCGCGACAACATGGCGCTGGGGTCGGCGAATGGCGGGATCGACGGCGGGCATATCCTGCGGCCGAAGGTGCATCTCTATTCCACCGGCAAGGTGATGCAGAACAACCAGCCCCTGCCGATGTACACGCTTTTGAACCTGAACGAGGATTGTCAGGGCATTTCGGTGACCCAAGCCTATGCCGATACCGGGGTGGGGCTGGACAGCTCGCCCCTGAAAGAGGTGTTCGCGGCCAAGAAGGCATCCGGCGCGGAAGTGCCGGTGGCAATGACCTTCCCGGGCGGCACGCATGACCTGTGGATGCGCTACTGGCTGGCGGCGGGCGGGATCGACCCGACCAAGGATGTCGACCTGATCGTGGTGCCGCCCCCGCAGATGGTGGCGAACATGAAGGTCGGCAACATGGAGGCCTTCTGCGTCGGCGAGCCGTGGAACGAGCAGCTGGTGAACCAGGGCATCGGCTTCACCGCCACGACGACGGGCGAGATCTGGGCCAATCACCCTGAGAAGGTGCTGGGGATGCGCGCGGATTGGGTGGATGCGAACCCGAACGCCACGGTCGCGCTGATGATGGCGGTAATGGAAGCGCAGATCTGGTGCGACGACGCGGCCAACAAGGACGAGATGGCCGAGATCGTGAGCCGCCGCCAGTGGTACAACGTGCCGGTGGCCGACATCATCGGGCGGATCAAGGGCGACATCAACTATGGCAACGGCCGTACGGTGTCGGACCCGTCCTTGGCGATGAAGTTCTGGCGGGATGGGGCCGCGTCCTTCCCGTGGAAGTCCCTGGACAGCTGGTTCATCACCGAAAACAAGCGCTGGGGCACGCTGGCGGGCGATCTGGACACCAAGGCGCTCGTCGATGCCACCAACCGCAGCGACCTGTGG
>JBKBVC010000055.1:0-8271 GCA_046289805.1 Tabrizicola sp. | reverse complement strand
CCTCGGGGGGTCCGGGGGGCGAAGCGCCCCCGGGGCTTGCCACAAGCACGACGGTCCAGAATGCAGATCGACCTTCTCGACACCTTCCTCGACCTGGCCGAGACCCGCAGCTTCCACCGCACGGCAGAGCGGCTGCGGATCACCCAGTCCACCGTCTCTGCCAGGGTCACGGCGCTGGAACAGGCGGTGGGCTCGCGGCTCTTCGACCGCTCGCGCGCGGGCACCGACCTCACCCCCGAAGGCAAGCGGTTCGAGCCCCATGCTCGGGCGCTGCGGCACGAGTGGAACGAGGCGAAACGGCGCATCCAGATCCCGCAGGGCGCGGCGCAGCTTCTGCGGCTGGGCATCCAGAACGACCTGGCGGCGGTCTATCTGGGCGACTGGGTGGCCGAGTTCCGCGCGGCCCTGCCCGAAACCGCCTTCTACATCGAACCGGACTATTCCAATCAGATGTGTGCGGACCTTCTGACCGGGATCCTCGACTTCGCGGTGATGTTCAGCCCCAAGCCCCACCCCGACCTGCATTTCGACAGCGTGGGCGAGGTCAGCTACCGCATGATCTCGACCGAAACCCCGCGCCTCGCAGAGGTCGCGCCCGACCGTTTCGTCTTTGCCCATTTCTCGCCCGCCTTCGAGGAGATGCACCGCCAGCTTACCCCGGACCTCGCGGCCTCGCCCGTATCAGTCGGCCAGTCGGGGTCGGTCGTGTCGCTGCTGACGGCGATGGGCGGGTCGGGCTATGTGCTGGAAAAGACCGCCGCCGACCTGATCGCGGGGGGGCGCTTCATGGCGGTCGAGGATGCGCCGGACCTGCGCCAGCCGGTCTTTGCCGCGATCCACATCCGGCACCGGACCCTGCCCCTGCACCGCAGGCTTACCCAGCTCGTCGCCCGGCACTTCCGGCAAGGCGCATAGGCGCGGGCCGGGCCTCGGGGTAGCCCGCGACCGGGACACCGTTGTGCCGCAGCATCCGGCCCAGGCCGAGGCGCGGGATCCAGTCCAGCACCGGCGGCGGAACCGGGCCGTAGAGATCGGTCCGCACCAGCCGCGCCGCCGCGCGCAGGGCGACCGTCTCGGGCCAGGCCAGGATCAGGTCGTGATGCGCGACCCAGGCCTCGGCCCCGTCGTAGATGGCGACCAGCCGCCGCTCGCGCGGGTCGCTGCCGGAGAAGCGATAGCTGCGCACCCCTTCCATGCCCTGCAGCCGCATCCGGCGCACCAGTAGCCGCGCCGCCCGGTCGAAGCCCTCGGGGTCGCGCAGCGCGTAGAAGTTGGCGACGACGATCTCAGCCGTCATCGCGCCAGCGGTTCGCGATCGGATAGCGGCGGTCGAGCCAGAAGGCCTTCTGCGTCAGCCGCACCCCCGGGGCCGACTGGAACCGCTTGTATTCCGCGATGTAGAGCAGATGTTCGACCTTCTTCACCGTGGCGCGGTCGAACCCCAGCGCCACGATCTCGGCCACCGACATCTCCTTCTCGACCAGACATTCCAGGATCGCGTCGAGGACCTCATAGGGCGGCAGGCTGTCGTCGTCGCGCTGGTTGGCGCGGAGTTCGGCCGAGGGCGGGCGGGTGATGATCGCCTCGGGGATCACCTCGCCCGGCGGCCCCTTCATCCAGGGCCGGTGGTTCTGGTTGCGCCAGCGCGCGGTGAGGAACATGCGGGTCTTGTACATGTCCTTCACCGGGTTGTAGCCGCCGTTCATGTCGCCGTAGATCGTGCAGTAGCCCACCGCCATTTCCGACTTGTTGCCGGTGGTCAGCAGCATCTCGCCGAACTTGTTCGACAGCGCCATGAGCATCACGCCGCGCAGGCGCGACTGGATGTTTTCCTCGGTGATCCCGGGTTCGGTTCCCTCGAAAAGCGGTGCCAGAGCCTCGCCTACCGCCGCCTGCGCCCCGGTGATGGGCACCGTGTCATAGCGGCACCCGAGCGCCCGCGCGGCCGCCGTCGCCAGGTCAAGCGACTGCTGGCTGGTGAATTCGGATGGCAGCATCACGCAGCGCACGTTCTCCGGCCCCAGCGCGTCCACCGCCATCGCGGCGACGATGGCGCTGTCGATCCCGCCCGACAGGCCCAGCACCGCCTTCCTGAACCCTGTCTTGCGCATGTAGTCGCCGAGGCCCATGACGCAGGCGCGATAGTCGGCCTCGCCGATCGGCGGGATCTCGGAGATCTCTCCCGGGTCGGCACGCCAGCCGTCCTCGGTGCGGCGAAATGTGACCATCACCTCGCATTCGTCGAACTGCGGCAGCTGCGCCATCAGCCGCCCGCCGGGGTTCAGCACCATGGAAGAGCCGTCGAACACCTGGTCGTCCTGCCCGCCGACCATGTTGAGGTAAACGAGCGGCAGGCCGGTCTCGACCACGCGGGCCACCATCAGGTTCAGCCGCAGGTTCGGCTTGCCGCGATGGTAGGGGCTGCCGTTCGGAACCAGCAGGATCTCGGCCCCGGTCTCGGCCAGGGTCTCGGCCACGTCCGGGTGCCAGGCGTCCTCGCAGATCGGCGTGCCGATGCGGACCCCCTTCACCACATAGGGACCATGGACATCGGCCGAGGCGAAGATGCGCTTTTCGTCGAAGACGGCGTCGTTCGGCAGGTGGTGCTTCAGGACGCGGGCGTGAACCCTGCCGCCGTCGAGGACATAATAGCCGTTGTAGAGCCGGCCCGCCTGCCGCACCGGCCCGCCGATCCCGAGCGCCGGGCCGTCGGCGCAGGCGGCGGCAAGCGCCTCGATCGCCGCGATGGCCGCGCTGACGAAGGCGGGCTTGAGGACCAGGTCCTGGGTCTGGTAGCCGGTGACGAACATCTCGGTCAGGGCGACCATGTCGGCGCCTTCGTCCCTGCCGCGTCGCCATGCCGCCTCGGCGCGCGCCGTGTTGCCGGCGATGTCGCCCACCACGGGGTTGAGCTGGGCCAGCATCATCTTGAAGATTCCGGTCATGTCACGGCTCCTTTCCCCCATATGTAGACCGGGAACGCCGTCGAGGGAACCGCCCGTTGTTCACTTCTCATCCGCCTCGCGCGGCGCCTCGACGGCGCGCCGCAGGCGCAGGAGGAGGCGCCCCGGCACAAGCTTGTCACAATCCGACCCCGCCCTTACGCTGCCCCCGTCACCGCACCGGGGAATCGTCCATGCGCCTGTTGCCTGCCGCCCTGCTGTTCGCCCTGGCCCTGCCCGCGCAGGCCCAGGACGGCGAGATCATCACCAAGCAATACGATGACGGATCGGTCTACGAGGGCACCTTCAAGGACGGACGCCAGCATGGCACCGGGACCTACCGGCTGCCCTCGGGCTTCGAATACAGCGGGCAATGGGTCGATGGGCAGATCACCGGCCAGGGCATCGCGCGCTACCCCAACGGCTCGATCTACGAAGGCACGTTCGAGAACGGCCGGCCGGACGGACGAGGCAAGATCACCTCGCCCGACGGGCGCAGCTACGAGGGCGACTGGTTCCAGGGCGAGATGACAGGCGAGGGCCGCGCGACCTATGCCAACGGCTCGGTCTATGAGGGCAGCTTCGTGAAGGGCACCCACAACGGCAAGGGCAAGCTGACAAACCCCTCGGGCTATATCTACGAGGGCGACTGGGTGATGGGGGTCAAGGAGGGGCGCGGCAAGATCACCTATCCCGACGGCACGGTCTATGAAGGCACGCTGCTCAAGGGGCAACGGTCGGGCCAGGGCAAGCTGACCATGCCGGACGGGCTGGTCTATCAGGGCACCTGGGCGGACGGGCAGATCAACGGCAACGGGATCCTGACCCAGCCGAACGGCGATGTCTACGAGGGCAGCTTCAAGGACGGGTTGCGCGAGGGCGAGGGCAAGCTCACCCACAAGAACGGCGACATCTACTTCGGCCAGTGGCAGCGCGACCGCCGCCACGGCCAGGGCAGTTTCACCACTCCGGACGGGTTCAAGTACGAGGGCACCTGGGTCGAGGGTCGGATGGAGGGGACGGGGTCGATCACCTATCCGGACGGCTCGGTCTATATCGGGGCGATGAAGGCGGACCAGCCGAACGGCCAGGGCGCCATCACCTATCCCGACGGATCGACCTACCAGGGCGACTGGCAGGCCGGCGTCATCACCGGCCAGGGCCGGGCGACCTATCCCGACGGCCGCATCTACGAGGGCGCCTTCCGCAATGCCAGGCCGCACGGGACCGGCGTGATGACCTACCCCGACGGCTACCGCTACGAGGGCGACTGGGTGGACGGCCTGCGCGAGGGGACGGGGGCGGCGGTCTATCCCGATGGCAGCCTCTACAAGGGCACCTTCAAGGCGGGCCTGCGCGACGGCGAGGGCGAGTTTTCCACCACCGACGGGTTCAGGTATGTCGGCCAGTGGGTCGCCGGCCGGATGGAGGGGCGCGGCACCGCCACCTATCCGGGGGGCGATGTCTATGAGGGGATGTTCAAGGACGGCAAGCGCGAGGGCCAGGGCAAGCTGACCTACAAGTCGGGCCAGGTGGCCGAGGGCATCTGGCTGAACGGCATCCTGACCGCCCCGCCCGAGGCGCCCGCCGACGCCCCGGCCGAGAGCGCAGCCGAGGGCGCGGCGACCCCCTGAGGCCGGGTTTCGGGCCGGCGTTTCTCAGAAGCTCATCGTAACCCGGTGCCCCGGCGCATGGGCGAGGCGCGCCAGCGTCACCGGTCCGACGGTTCCTTGCGTCGTCCGCTCTGCCACCAGAAGCGCCGTGCCGGGGGCGATGCCCATGACCTCGGCCTCGCGCGGGGATGCCGGTTCGGCGGTGAAGGCGATGTCGCCCGAAACCAGGGGCACATGAGTGACAAGCCATTCGTTGGCGCTGACCGCCGCGAAATCGGGGGGCGGATCGGGCAGGACGGCGGGGTTGAGCCAGCGCGTCTCGAGCACGAAGGGGCGGCCGCCGGCAAGGTGCAGCGTTTCCAGATGGCGCAGCCGCGCGCCTTCGGGCAGGCCGAGCCGCGCGGTGACGGGAACGGGCGCGGGCTCTTCCCGGTCGGCCAGCAGGCGGAAGTCGTAAGTCAGACCCCGGCCCAGCACGTCGAGCCGGATCACCGGGATCTCCAGCCGCGCCCGACGGACGGGCAGCGCCGCGACGCGGGTTCCGGCGCGCTTGCGGCGTTCCAGCACCCCGGCCTCGGCCAGCGCGGTCAGCGCCCGGTTCACCGTGGCACGGGCGACGCCGAATTCCTCGGCCAGCGCCTCCTCGCCCGGGATCAGCGCGCCGGGCGGCCAGTCGCGCGCCCGGATCCGGCGCAGGACCTCGGCGCGGATCTCCTCCCAGCCCAGGGTCACAGCGCGTCCCTGAGGCGGCGCATGGTGGCGCGGAAGCGGGCCTCGATCCCCTCGCGCGCGATGTGGCGCCCACCCCGCACGATGTGCCGGCCCGCCGACCAGAGGTCGGAGACCAGCCCGTCGCGCCCGGCGAAGATCAGCGCATCCAGCAGCCGGTCGCCTTCCAGCCCCTCGAGCCGCAGATCGCCCTTGTCGAGCGCCAGAAGATCGGCCCATTCGCCCACCGCGATGACCCCGCGCCCCCGCCCCGCCGCCTGCGCGCCGCCCCGCGCGGCCTGATCCCACAGAAGCCGCCCGGTGGAGCGGTCATCCGCCATCACCGCCCGCGCCCTGTGGCCAAGCCTCTGGGAATATTCCAGAAGCCGCATTTCCTCGGCCAGCGAGATGCGGACGTTGCTGTCCGTGCCCACTCCGAAGGCCCCGCCCGCCGCCAGCCAGCCCGGCCCGTCGAAGATGCCGTCGCCCAGGTTCGCCTCGGTGATCGGGCACAACCCCGCCACCGCCCGGGTGCGGGCCAGCGCAGCCGTCTCGGCCGGCGTCATCTGGGTGGCATGGATCATGCACCAGCGGGCGTCGAGGGGCAGGTTCGCCACGGCCCATTCCACCGGCCGCGCGCCCCAGGCGGTGCGCACCTCCTCGACTTCGGCCACCTGTTCGGCGATGTGGATGTGGATGGGGCCGGTGGTCATCCCCGGCACGCGGGCCAGCGTGTTCCGACTGACCGCGCGCAGCGAATGGGGCGCGACGCCCAGGACCGCGTCGGGCAGGCCGGAGAGCGCCCGCCCCGCACCCTCCAGCACCGCCGCAAAGACCTCGGGCGAGGAGCCGAAGCGCAGCTGCCCTCCGGCCAGGGCCCGGCCATCCACCCCGCCCTGTTCGTAGATCACCGGCAGATGCGTCAGGCCCAGCCCGGTTTCCCTCGCCGCCTCGGCGATGCGGGCGGACATCTCGGCCGGGTCGGAATAGATGCCGCCCCCGACCGGATGGTGCAGGTAGTGGAATTCGCAGACCGCCGGGAACCCGGCCTCGGCCATCTCGACCATGGCCTGCGCCGCGATGGCCCGCACGTCCTCGGGGGAGAGCCGCTCGAGGAAACGATACATCAGCGCGCGCCAGGTCCAGAAACTGTCCTGCCCGGCTGTGCGCCCTTCGGTCAGCCCGGCCATCGCGCGCTGGAATGTGTGGGAGTGCAGGTTGACCGGCGCGGGCAAGAGGACGCCGATCCCCTGCACCGATCCAATTCCGGGCACCCCCGCCGTCACCTCGGCGATGCGGCCGCCTTCCACGCGGATGCGGACATCCCGCGCCCAACCGTCGGGCAACAGGGCAGAGGCGGCGTGCAGGATCATGGCGACTCACTTGACTTGAATTATGTCTAGACATATTAGCCAATCCAGCAGACAGAAGGCAAGCCGATGCTCCTGACCCACGCCACCCTTGCGACGATGACGGACGGCTATGGCCTGATCCCAGATGCCGCCGTGGCGCTGGAGGGCGACCGCATCGCCTGGGCCGGGCCGATGGCCGACCTGCCCGCCGCCTTTCGCGCCCTGCCCGCGCAGGAGTGCGGCGGACGGCTGGTCACGCCGGGCCTGATCGACTGTCACACGCATGCAGTTTTCGCCGGCCACCGCGCGGTGGAGTTCGAGCTGCGGCTGAAGGGTGCAAGCTACGAGGAAATCGCGCGCGCCGGCGGCGGGATCCTGTCCACCGTCACCGCCACCCGCGCGGCCTCGGAGGACGACCTTCTGGCACTGGCCCTGCCCCGGATCGACCAGCTGATCGCCGGCGGAGCCACGACAATCGAGGTGAAATCGGGCTACGGGCTGACCGTCGAGGATGAGCTGAAGATGCTGCGCGTGGCCCGCCGCATCGGCCAGCATCGTCCGGTCACGCTGCGGGTGACGCATCTGGCCGCCCATGCCGTTCCGCCGGAATTCAAAGGCGATGCAAAGGGTTACATCGAAATCATCGCCCTGCCCTCGCTGCGTGCCGCCCATGCCGAGGGGCTGGTGGATGCCGTGGACGCCTTCTGCGAGCGGATCGCCTTCTCGGTCGAGGAGCTGCGGCCGCTCTTTGCCGAGGCCCGCGCCCTGGGCCTGCCGGTCAAGCTGCACGCCGAACAGCTTTCCGACCTCGGCGGCGCGGCCTTCGCCGCCGGTTACGGGGCGCTGTCGGCGGACCATCTGGAATATCTATCGTCCGAAGGGGTCGCGGCGATGGCGGCGGCGGGCTCCGTCGCGGTGATCCTGCCCGGCGCCTTCTACACGCTGCGCGAAAGCCAGCTTCCCCCCATTGGCGCCTTGCGCGCCGCCGGTGTCCCGATGGCGGTGGCGACCGACCTGAACCCCGGCTCCTCGCCCATGGCCTCCTTGACCCTGGCAATGAACATGGCCTGCACCCTGTTCCGCCTGACGCCCGAAGAGGCGCTCCTCGGCACCACCGTTCATGCCGCCCGCGCGCTCGGGCTGTCCGACCGGGGCCGGATCGCGCCGGGACTGCGCGCCGATCTGGCGATCTGGGACGCCGACCATCCGGCGGAACTCGGCTACCGCATCGGCGCCACCGCGCTGCATCAACGTATATGCGGAGGCCGTCTTGACGCCTGAAATCCTGATCCCCGGCCAGGTCAGCCTTGCCCAGCTTGAACGTATCTACAGGCAGCGCCTGCCCGCCCGCCTGCACGACAGCGTGCGCCCGGGGATCGCGCGCGCCGCAAGCCACATCGCCGCCGCTGCCAGCGGCCAGGAGGCGATCTATGGCGTGAATACAGGATTCGGCAAACTTGCCAGCATCAAGATCGCGCCGGAAGATACTGCGACGCTTCAGAAAAACCTGATCCTCAGCCATTGCTGCGGCGTGGGCGCGCCCATGGCCGAGGACGTGGCTCGGCTGATGATGGTGCTGAAACTTCTATCGCTTGGCCGCGGCGCCTCGGGCGTGCGTCCGGAAATCGTGGCGCTGATCGAGGGCATGCTGGCACA
>JBKBVC010000054.1:0-8295 GCA_046289805.1 Tabrizicola sp. | reverse complement strand
CCAGCCGTCCCAGCACCAGCCCCGCCTGCCCGGTCTTCGGCCCGTGCAGGATGGCCGAGCCCAGCACCGCCGCCTCCATCGGGTCGCGCACCGGGCCCTTGCCCGACAGGGTTCCGCCCAGGAAGGTGATCGGCGCGAGCCGGTACCACAGCCCGTATTCGGCGGGATTGTCCGCAATCAGGATCTCGGTTTCGGGCTGCGGATCCTCGTCCCGCGCGCGCTCGGCCACAACCCAGTCGCCCGAGGCCTCCAGCGCGGCGGCCAGCGGCGCGGCGCGCGTCGTGTCTTCCGGCATCAGGATCAGCAAGAGCCGGTGCGAGTGCTGTAGGGCCAGCCGATGGGCTTGCAGGACGGCGGCCTCCTCCGCCTCGGGGATACCGGCGGCGAACCAGACAGGCCGCGCGGACAAGAGCTTCGACAGCGCCGCCCGCTCGGCCTCCTGCGCCGGCAGGACCGCGCTTTCCTCTTCCATCCGCCCGACCACCGCGACCGCCGACAGGTTCGCGCCGCCCTTGCGGAAGGCGCGGGCTGCGGCCTCGTCCACGGCGAGGATCGCCCGGAAACGCCCTAGCACCTGCCGCATCAGGCCGGGATACCAGCTGTCGCGTTCGCGCAGGAAGGCGGGGGCCTTGCCGTTGACCAGCAGAATCGGAATACCGCGCTCGGCCGCCTCGTGCATCACGGCCGGGCGCAACTGACCTCCGGCAAAGACCGCGATCTCGGGACGCCAGTGGTCCAGGAATGCCCGCGCGTCGGCCGGATTGTCGGGCGGCGGCGGTTGCAGGATGACACCCTGGAGGTCCGGCCCGGCCTCAGGCGCGGTCAGGAGGATCGGCAGGCCATCCTCCTCGACCAGCCGCCTTGCCAGGGCGCGAACCGGGCTGACCAGCGCCTCGCCGGGCGCGTGCAGCCAGACCAGCCGCCCGGCGGGCCGCGCCGGACGTTCGACCGCCTCGGCCGGATCGCGCCTCTGGCCGAGGTTGTAGAGCGTTAGGCCCAGCGAGGCCGCCATGGATCAGTGACCCAGCTCCTCGGTCGCCGAGGCCGGCACGGATTCGTCGCGCAGCCGGTGGATATGGGCGATGAAATAGCGCATGTGGGCATTGTCCACCGTCCGCTGCGCCTCGCCCTTCCAGGCCTTGAAGGCGCTCTCATAGTCCGGGAACATGCCGACGATGTGGATCTGGCTGACATCGCGGAAGACGTTCTTCTGGGGGTCCACCAACTCGCCCCCAAAGACAAGGTGCAGGCGCTGGGTCATGATCGGCTCCGTTCGTTTCAGACGCGGCGCGACCCTATCTCTTTCGCCGGGCAGGGGGAAGTGAGGCAAGGGCCTTGCACCCACAGGGACGAGAGGTCACATTTCCGGGGGTTGCCCGACGAGGCGGCTCTTGGTCTGGAGGGATTGTCGTGGGCCCTGATTTCCTGATTGGCTGGCCGGGGGTCTATCTGGCCATCGCGCTGTTCATCATCCTGTGCATCTTCCTCGGCGTGCGGATCGTGCCGCAATCCGAAAAGCATGTGGTGGAACGGTTCGGCCGGCTGCGCGCGGTCCTCGGGCCGGGGATCAACTTCGTCGTCCCCTTCCTCGACCGCATCGCGCACAAGGTCTCGGTGCTGGAGCGCCAGTTGCCGAACGCAAGCCAGGACGCGATCACGGCGGACAACGTGCTGGTGAAGGTCGAGACCTCGGTCTTCTATCGGGTGACGGAACCGGAGAAGACCGTCTACCGGATCCGCGACGTGGACGCGGCGATCGCGACGACGGTGGCCGGGATCGTCCGGTCGGAAATCGGCAAGCTGGAGCTGGACCAGGTCCAGTCGAACCGCGCCCAGCTGATCGATCGCGTGCGCGAGCAGGTGACGGCGATGGTCGATGACTGGGGGGTGGAGGTCACCCGGGCCGAAATCCTGGACGTGAATCTGGACGAGGCGACCCGGGCGGCGATGTTGCAGCAGTTGAACGCCGAACGCGCGCGGCGGGCGCAGGTGACGGAGGCCGAGGGCAAGAAGCGCGCAGTGGAACTTGCCGCCGATGCCGAACTGTATGCGGCCGAGCAGCAGGCCAAGGCCAAGCGGATCACCGCGGACGCGGAGGCCTATGCCACGGGCGTCATCGCCGGGACGATCAAGGAAAGCGGCCTGGAAGCCGCGCAGTATCAGGTTGCTCTGAAGCAGGTCGAGGCGTTGCAGGCCATCGCCTCGGGCCAGGGCAAGCAGATGATCCTGGTGCCGGCGAACGCGCTGGAGGCCTTCAGCGATGCGTTCAAGATGCTGAAGGGACGGGGCTGACATGCTGACATTGGCGGGCACCTGGTGGGCCTGGGTGATCCTCGGCTTCGCGCTCGGGGTGCTGGAGGTGCTGGCACCGGGCTACATCTTCCTCGGCTTCGCCATCGGGGCGGTGCTGACGGGAGTGCTGGTGGGCATCGGCATCGCGCCGGGCGGGCTGGCGGCCTTGATCCTGATGTTCGCCGTCCTGTCGGTCGCCGCCTGGCTGGTGCTGCGCCGGGTGGTTGGCGTGCGCGAGGGCCAGGTCAAGATCTGGGACCGCGACATCAACGACCAGCGCTGAGGTGGACTTCAGGGCTTGCGCAGACTTCACCGGGGCCAAGGCGGCGCTGTTCTGCGGGGCCTCGGTTCTGACCTGCCTGCGCGACGACCGGCCCGACCTGCGCTGGCCGGGGTTCTGGGACCTGCCGGGCGGCGGGCGCGAAGGGGCAGAGACGCCCGAGGACTGCCTGCTGCGCGAACTGCGGGAAGAGTTCGGGCTGCGGCTGCCGGCCAGCCGGCTGGTCTGGCGGCGGGTCTTCCCTGCAATGGTCGAAGCCGGGCGGCAGGCGGTCTTCTTCGGCGGCCGGATCAGCGAAGACGAGGTCGCGGCGATCCGCTTCGGCGACGAGGGGCAGGGATGGGAGCTGATGCCGGTCTCGGACTTCCTCGAGCATCCGAAGGCGGTGCCCGAGATGCAGCGGCGGGCCGGGATCGTCTGGGCGGAGATGCAAGCTGTCCACGGTGGACAATCCGGGATCGTCCCGTGATTTCAAAAGGATGGCCGTGGGCGTTTACCGGATGTAAACCATGGGGCCGAAGGGCGGCGGGATGGTGCGCTGTAGCGCACCCTACGCGGGTGGCGGGGCGGCAGCGTCGATGAGACGGCGGATGAAACCATCCGGCAGGAGGCCGCGCGCGGCCAGAAGCCCGGCCAGCCGCAGCGTTACGCCAAGCGCGGGATAACATAGGGTCACGATGAGGAAGAGCCGGATCAGGTCCGGGGAAGGCAGCGTCTCCCACCGGGTGAAATCCGCCAGATAGACTGCATCGGCGTCGATCCACTGGCCGATGTCGCGGCGTTTCGCGGTGAAATACAGGTCGTTCGGCGTGCCGGCGAAGGGAAAGCGGTTGGCCGCGGTGAAGCCGAAGAAGCGCAGGCCGAAGTCGCGCAGGCAGCCGTCCTGCTCGGCAAAGAGCGGCTGGTCGCGGTAGATCGGCACGAAGGCCGTCTCGGTCTGCACGCAGAGCGCGGCGGACAGCTCGCGCGCGCCGCCCCGGAAGGCCGCGCGTTCGCCGCCCTGAATGTCGATCTTCAGAAAGTCGATGCGGGGCAAGTCGGCCAGATCGTCCAGCCGGACGGTCCGGACCGGCTGGCGGGCGATGACTTCGGTCAGCGCGGCGAAGGAATGGATATGGGCGGCAATCGCGGGATCGGGGGCGAGCGTCGAGGTAAAGCCCGGATGCCGGGTCAGGTGCAGCGTCGCGGGGCCGCCGTCGCCCACCACATGCGGCAGGTAGCGGCGCTGCGGGCCGGCGGGCAGTTTCGCCAGTTCCTCGGGGTTCGGCTCGAACCCGGTCAGCCGGGCGAGACCGTGGGCCAGCAGCGGCGCGTAGGGAGGCGCCTCGCTGGTCGGCAGGGCCGAGGCGCCGACATCCACCACCTCGATCGGGTCGGAAAGCAGCAGGGCGGCGAGGAGGTCGGCCAGCAGGTCGGACGGCAACTGCATCGGGTCAGCCCCCCTTGCGGCGCCGGACATCGCTCAGCGCCGGATCGTGTCGCCGGGTTGCAGGGTCGGGAAAAGCTCGATCTTCTCGCCCGGGGAGGCCGTTCCGGCGATGATCTCGGCCGCCTTGCGCCCGATTTCCAGCCGGCAGGCATCCATCGTGGCCAGCTTGCGCGGCAGTCCGTCCAGAAGTTCCACCCCGTTGAACCCGGCAAGCCCGATGCGGCCGGGCACGTCCAGCCCCTTGTCGAGGCAGTAGAGCAGCCCCCCTGCCCCGATCATGTCGTTGGAGTAATAGAGAAAATCCACATCCGGAGTCCGGCTCAGGACGGCGGCCGTCATCTCGCGCCCCTTCAGGAGCGCCGATCCGCCGGAGTAGAATTCGCGGTCCACCAGCGTGAGCCCGACCCTGGACAGCGCCTCTTCAAAGCCTTCCAGCCGCTTCTTGGCGCGAAAGTCGTTCGGCATCTGAGTGCCGAGAAAGGCGATGCGGCGGTAGCCGGCGGCGATGATCGCCTCGGCCATCTGCCGACCGGCGCGGCGGTGCGAGATGCCGACCGCGTGGTCGATCGGGTCGCCGTCGATGTCCATGATCTCGACGATGGGGATGCCGGCCCGGGCCAGCATCGCGCGCGCGGCGGCGGAATGTTCGAGCCCCGCGACGATCATCCCCGAGGGCCGCCAGGACAGCATCTCGTAGATGACCTTCTCTTCCCGGTCGGGCAGGTAATTGGTGACGCCGACCACGGGTTGCAGGCCGGTGCCCTCCAGCACCTCGGAGATGCCGGTCATCACCTCGGGGAAGACCATGTTCGACAGCGACGGGATGACGACGCCCACGAGGTTCACCCGCTGGCTGGCCAGCGCCCCGGCAATCTTGTTCGGGACATAGCCGAGCGCCCGGGCGGCCTCGAGCACCTTTTCCCGCGTGGGCCCCGACACGTCGCCCCGGTTGCGCAAGACCCGGCTGACCGTCATCTCGGAAACGCCCGAGGCTTCGGACACGTCGCGGAGGGTCAGGGTGTGGCGCGGGTCGGGGGTCGGCTTGGTCAAGGCAGGGATCCAGCACTGGGCATGTCTTTAGTTAGCGCCAAAGCCGGGGCTTGTCCAAGGCGCAATCGTCTGCTATTGTTACCGCTAACAGCCATCTGCGGCTGGCCATATCCTGCGCATCCCTGCAAGCTCTCACTTCGGATGCGACGGACCAGGGGGGAGGTAGTGGGCCAAAACTTGCCTCCCCTTTTCTTTTGTCAGGTTGAAATGCTGCCCGTTTCATCGCATGAGGGGGGCGGCGGCCTCGTAGCTCAACGGATAGAGCGTCCCCCTCCTAAGGGGAAGGTTGCAGGTTCAAGTCCTGCCGGGGTCACCATCCTTGCGCTTCCCTGTTTGGAATCAGCCGGATAGGCTATGCCCCGCAGCCTGTGGGGAGAGCGGGGAATGCGGCGCGTCGCGGTTCTGGACATCGGCAAGACCAACGCCAAGGTGCTGGTCGTGGACCTTGGCACCGGGGCCGAGGAGGTGCTGGCGCGCACGCCGAACGCGGTGGTGCGGGACGGGCCCTATCCGCATCACGACCTGGAGATGCTTTGGGGGTTTGTGCTCTCCGGTCTGCGGCTGGCGGCAGGTCGCGGGGTGGATGCGGTGTCCATCACCACGCATGGGGCGGCCTGCGTGCTGGTGGACGGGGACGGCGGGCTGGCGCTGCCGATGCCGGATTACGAGCATGACGGGCCGGACTCTTGCGCGGCCGAATACGATGCGATGCGGCCGGGATTTGCCGAGACGGGGTCTCCGCGCCTGCCGGTCGGTCTGAACCTGGGCGCGCAGCTTTTCTGGCTGTCGCGGGCCTTTCCCGCAGAGTTCGCGCGGGTGCGTCATGTGCTGATGCTGCCGCAGTACTGGGCGTTCCGGCTGTCCGGGGTGGCGGCCAGCGAGGCGACCTCGCTGGGCTGCCATACGGATCTGTGGAACCCCTGGGAGGGCAGGTTCTCGTCGCTGGTGTCGCGCATGGGGTGGGAGGGGATGTTCCCGCCCGTCCGGCGCGCGGCGGATGTGCTGGGGCCGGTGCTGCCTTCGGTCGCCGAGGCGACGGGTTTGGCCCCGGGGACTCCGATCCTGTGCGGGATCCATGATTCCAACGCCTCGCTGGTGCCGCATCTCGCCGAGGCGCCCTGCGGGGTCTTGTCCACAGGGACCTGGATGATCGTGATGGCGCTCGGCGGGCGGGCGATGGAACTGGATGCGGCGCGGGATGTGCTGGTGAACGTGAACGCGCTGGGTCAGCCGGTGCCGACGGCGCGGTTCATGGGCGGGCGCGAGATGGAGGAGATCATGGGGGGGCGGATCGTCGAGCCCACGCCCGAGGACCTGCGCGCGGTGCTGGAAGGTCGGGTGATGGCGCTGCCGTCCCTGCATCCCGACACGGGGCCGTTCCCGGGCAGGCGGTTCGGCTGGATCGGGGGCGAGCCCGAGGGCGGCGCGCGGATGGCGGCGGCGTCGTTCTATGCCGCGCTGATGGGGACGGAGTGTCTGGACCTTGTCGGCGCCGAGGGGCCGGTGATCGTGGAGGGGGCCTTCGGGGGGAACATGGCCTTCCTGCGGATGCTGGCGACGGCGACCGGGCGGGTCGTCAGGGGCTCGGGTCAGGGGGCCGGGACGGGGCTGGGGGCGGCGCTGCTGGCGGGCCCTCCGGGGGTGAAGGGGGCGCCGGTGGTGGAGGTGATGCCGGAGGAGGATTCGCTGTGGACCGGGTATGCGGCCGCATGGCGGGAGGCTGTGGCGCGCTGATGACCGCTCCTCCTGCGCTTCGCTTCTCGTCGCGGGCCAGGAGAAGCGGCAGGCGCAAGACGATCGGTCAGGGCAGGTGGAAGGTCTCGACCAGCGGGATCGCGACGGGCGAGCCGTCGGGGTTCGTGGCCATGATGTCGCCCATGAAGGCCCACCACTTCTTCATCACCGGATGGCTGGGCAGATCGTCCATCCTGTGATCCTCTCGGCGCTCGAGATAGCCGAAGAGGGTCATCGTCTCGCGGTCCAGGTGGATCGAGTAGTTCGAGATCCCGGTGTCCTTCAGAAGCTGCACCAGCTCGGGCCAGATCTCGTCATGCCGGCGGATGTATTCGGCCTCCATCCCCGGGTTGAGGCGCATCTTGAAGGCGTGGCGTTGCATTACGCTTCCTTTCGCTTGCGGGAGCGGAGGTCCGCGAGGAGGTTCGGCAAGAGGACGGAGACGATCAGCAGGAGGCCGATCACCCCGGTCTGCATGTGTCCGGTGATGCTGAGAAGTCCCATGCCATTGCGCAGGTTCAGGACGATCAGGATCGACAGGAACACGCCCACCATGCTGCCCTTGCCGCCGAAGATCGAGACACCTCCCAGAAGGACCATGGTGATGATGTCCAGCTCGAACCCCAGCGCAGTGTCGCCGCGGACAGAGCCGAGGCGGGCGGCGTAAAGGAGGCCGCAGAGGGCGGAGATCAGCGCAGAAAGCAGGAAGAGCATGGTCTTCACCCGCGCGACGTTCAGGCCCGAGAAGCGGGCGACCTCGGCATTGGTCCCGATGACGATGACCTGCCGGCCGAAGCCCGAGCGGTGCAGCGTGATGCCGAGGAGGATGAGGAGCGCGAAGAACAGGAGAATCGACAGCGGAATCGGACCGATCAGCCCCTTTTGCCCCAGGTCGGTGACCCATTGCGGGAAGTTGCCCAGCGAATTGTCCTCGACCAGCACCCGGGCAAGGCCGCGGAAGCCGATCAGCATGGCCAGCGTCACGACCAGCGAGGGGATGCCGACGCGGGCGATCAGCACGGCGTTCACCGCCCCGGCGACGAGGCCCGCGGCGAGGCAGACGAGGATGGCGAGGCCCCCCGGCGTGCCTGCGTTCACCAGATAACCGAAGAGCGCGGCGGAGAGGCCCATGATCGAGGCGACGGAGAGGTCGATCTCGGCATTGACGATCACGAGCGTCATCACCAGCGCGACGATGATCTTCTCGATATGCAGCTGAAAGAGGTTGATCTGATTCTGCACCGTCAGGAACTCGGGCGCGAAGGCGGCGTTGAGCGCGAGGGTGACGAGGAAGACGGCGAGGAGGCCGGTTTCCCAGGGGGTGAGGAGCCTGGTCATTCGGTGCCTCCTTTCCGCAGCCGGGCCAGTTGGCGGCTGGCCAGAGTGTCAACGGTGACGGCGGCCATGATGAGCCCCCCGAGCAGCGCGTCGCGCCAGAATTCCGAGACCACCGCCCAGCGGGTGAGCGAATTGTCGATGGTATCGACGAGGAGCGCGCCCATCAGCACGC
>JBKBVC010000053.1:0-8296 GCA_046289805.1 Tabrizicola sp. | reverse complement strand
CTCCCTCCCCCCGCCGTGGGGGAGGGATGGGGTGGGGGGCCTCCCCGCCAGCAGGCCGCGCGCTTTCACCGCCGCGTCGTATTCCAGCGCACCGCCGCCGATCGTCCCGGACTGCCCCTGGTCCCAGACCAGCATCGACGCGCCCACTTCGCGCGGGCTCGATCCCTCGACCCCCGCGATCACCACCCGGGCCACGCGCCGATGCGCGGCAAGCGCGGCGGAAAGGGCGGCAAGGTCAAACACGGCCTTCGACCCTCCGCACCGCCATCAACACCCGCTCCGCCGTCGCCGGGGCATCCAGTGCGGGATAGACCGACCCGTCTCCGCAGGCCGCCACCGCATCCGACAGCGCCATCAGTGCCGAGATCCCCAGCATGAAGGGCGGCTCCCCCACCGCTTTCGACTTGCCCACCGAATCCTCCCGGTTCGGCCTACCCCACAGCGCCACGCGGAAGTCCCGCGGCCGGTCCGAACAGGCCGGGATCTTGTAGGTGCTGGGCGCATGAGTCGAAAGCCGCCCCTTCCCGTCCCAGACCAGCTCCTCCGTGGTCAGCCAGCCGGCGCCCTGCACATAGGCGCCCTCGACCTGGCCGACGTCCAGCGCCGGGTTCAGCGAGGTTCCCGTGTCGTGCAACAGATCGGCCCGCAGGATCCGGTTCTCCCCCGTCAACCGGTCGATCACCACCTCGGTCACCGCCGCGCCATAGGCGAAATAGTAGAACGGCCGCCCGGTCCCCTTCACCCGGTCCCAGATGATCTTCGGCGTCGCGTAATACCCCGTGGACGACAGGCTGACCCGCGCCTGATAGGCCCATGCCACCACCCGCGCCCAGTCGTAGACCTCGCCCGCGACCCTGACCGTCCCGTCCACGAACCGCACCGTCGAAGGCTTCACCTGGTGCTTCTCGGCGATGAACTCCGCCAGCCGCCCGCGAATGGTCTCCGCCGCCGCCTTCGCCGCCATCCCGTTCAGGTCGCTGCCCGACGAGGCCGCCGTCGCGCTGGTGTTCGGCACCTTCCCGGTATCCGTCGCGGTGATCTTCACCATGCTCACATCCAGCCCGAAGACCGAGGCCGTCACCTGCGCGACCTTCTGGAACAGCCCCTGTCCCATCTCGGTCCCGCCATGGTTCAGCGCGATGGACCCGTCCTGATAGACATGCACCAAGGCGCCGGCCTGGTTCAGCCAGGTCAGCGTGAAGCTGATCCCGAACTTGACCGGCGTCAGCGCTATCCCCCGCTTCAGGATCGGGCTGCGCCGGTTCCATTCCGCGATCTTGGCCTTCCGCGCCGTGAAATCGCTGGTGCGCTCCAGCTCGGCCACCAGCTCATGCGCGATGAAATCCTCGACCGGCATGTGATAGGGCGTGGTCTGCACCGGGCGGCTGCCCTGCGCGCCGTAGAAATTCAGCTTCCGCACCGCCAAGGGGTCGCGGCCCAGCGCATGGGCGACATGGTCCATCACCCGCTCGATCCCGACCATCCCTTGCGGGCCGCCAAAGCCCCGGAAGGCCGTGGCGCTTTGCGTGTTGGTCTTCAGACGATGGCTCTCGATGCGGATGTTCGGCAGGTGATAGCAGTTGTCCGCATGCAGCATCGCCCGGTCCGCCACCGGCAGGCTCAGGTCCTGGCTCCAGCCGCAGCGGAACAGATGCGTGAATTCCAGCCCCAGGATGCGCCCCTCACCGTCCACCCCGGCGCGGTAGAGGATGCGCAGGTCGTGCCGCTTGCCGGTGATGACCATGTCGTCATCCCGGTCATAGCGCATCCGGCAGGGCCGCCCCGTCAGACGCGCCGCCACCGCGCAGGCAATCGCCAGGGCGTTGCCTTGCGATTCCTTGCCGCCAAACCCTCCGCCCATCCGGCGCACTTCCACCCGCACCGAACTCATCGGCAGATGCAGCGCATGCGCCACCTTGTGCTGCACCTCGGTCGGATGCTGGGTCGAGGAATGGACGACCATGTCGCCCCCCTCCTGCGGGATTGCCGCCGCGACCTGGCCCTCCAGGTAGAAATGCTCCTGCCCGCCGACCTCGATCGAGCCTTCGATGATCCTCGGGGCCGATGCGATCGCGCGCGATGGATCGCCCTTCTGCCAGACCACCGGCCCCTGCTCGAACCGGCTGTTTGCCGCTAGGGCATCATCGACCGTCAGCAGCGCCGGCAGCTCGCGATAGCTGACCTTGCCCAGCCGCGCCGCCTTCCGCGCCGCGAGATGGCTTTCGGCGATGACCAGAAACACCGGCTGCCCGACGTAATGCACCTTGCCCACCGCAAGAAGCGGCTCGTCATGCGCGGACGGGCTGCAATCCGGCATGTCGTCGAAGTCCTCGCCCGACAGCACGGCTACGACCCCCGGCGCGGATTTCACCGCCGACAGGTCCATGCCCATGATCTCGCCATGCGCGACCGTGGAAAGTCCGAAGGCCAGATGCAGCGCATTGGCGATGGACAGGTCATCGACATATCGCGCCTGACCCGTGACATGCAGCGGCGCCGCGTCGTGCGGAAGGGGCTTGCCCATGCTCATGGCGCCACCTCCAGCACATGCACCGGCACGCCGTTCAGGTCATGGAAATAGCGCCTCAGCAGGTTCTGCGCCGTCAGCATCCGGTAGGCGGCCGAAGCCCGCATGTCGCTCAACGGCGTGAAATCCCCCGCCATCGCCTCGGCCGCGGCCTCCACCGTCGCTTCCGACCAAGCCTTGCCGACCAGCGCCGCCTCGGCAAGCGTCGCCCGCTTCGGCACCCCCGCCATGCCGCCGAAGGCGATTCGGGCATCGGTCACAACGCCCCCGGCGACGGTCACGTTGAAACAGCCGCAGACCGCCGAGATGTCCTGATCGAACCGCTTGGAAATCTTGTAGCAGCGCAGGGCAGGCGCCTTCTCCGGGAAGGACACCCCCGCCACGAACTCTCCCGGCCACCGGTCCTGCCTGCGATACTCCAGGAAGAAGTCCTCCAGCGGCATCGACCGCATCTCGTGCCCGCGGCGCAGGTGCAGCGTCGCACCCAGCGCGATCAGCGCGGGCGGCCCGTCGCCGATGGGCGAGCCGTTGGCGATGTTCCCCCCGATCGTCGCGGCATTGCGCACCTGCACGCTGGCATAGCGCCGCAGAAGCTCGCCGAAGGACGGCAACCGCTCCCGCACCGCCTCGCGCAGCGCGCTGATCGTCACGCAGGCCCCCACATGCAGCTGACCGCCCCGCGCCTCGATCCCCTTCAGGTCCTCGATACCGTTCAGGAAAGCCACCGACCGCAGATCGCGCAGCTGTTTCGTCACCCAGAGGCCGACATCCGTCGCCCCCGCCACCAGAACCGCATCCGGGTTCTGCACATACCATTCCGCCAGGGCATCCGAATCCGAAGGCCGGAACACCCCCGCCTCGCCTGCCGCAAAGGCCTTCACCGCCTCGCGGTCGGCGCGCATCCAATCCGGCACCGGCTCGGAGGCCGCCGCCTCGGCCGCCCTGACAATCGGAGCATAGCCCGTGCAGCGGCACAGGTTCCCCGCCAGCGCATCGTCATGCGCGCGATCGCCGTTCAGATGCGCCACCGCCATGCTGACCACGAAACCCGGCGTGCAGAACCCGCACTGCGACCCGTGATGCGCCACCATCGCCGCCTGCACCGGGTGCATCTCGCCCCCCGGCCCCGACAGCCCCTCGACCGTCCGCACGGCCTTCCCGTGCAGCTGCGGCAGGAACAGGATGCAGGCGTTCAGCGCCCGCGAGCCCTCGGCATCCGTCACCATCACGGTGCAGGCCCCGCAGTCGCCCTCGTTGCAGCCTTCCTTGGTGCCCTTCAGCCCGCGCTCCTCGCGCAGCCAATCCAAGAGGGTCCGCGTCGGGGCTTCCCCCTCCACGCGAACCGGCGTTCCGTTCAACAGAAACGCAATGCTCATCCGTCTGTCCGCCGCGGTCTCCCCGTTTGGGGCAGATTGCGAGGCCGCCCGATGCGGCGTAAAGCAGTCCTCGCGCCCCTTCTTCTTGTCCTTTCATCAAGCAGGCAGGGAAGATTCAAGGCAACAGTTATTTCCTTGGCAAAAGGCGAAGCTGTTTTACGGATCTGCCGAAAATTCCAGCCGCAGCGCCGCGATTTCAGGCTGACGTTGACGTCGGGTAATCCTTACTCGCTGCCGGCCAAAGCCCCGATTATACACCCCTGACCATTTGATCAAGAAAACTGGATTCCACCATGGACTATATTACTTACCTCAAATTCGCACGTGTCCTCGCCGCCGTCCTCTGGGTCGGCGGCGGTTTTGCGATGATCCTCGCCACGATCCTCATGTCCCGCCACGCCGGCGCCCAGGCGCTGATGGCGGTCGTGCGCGCCACCGTCCTCATGGCCCCGCGGCTCTTCGTCCCGATCAGCGTCTTCACACTCGCCACGGGCGTCGCGCTCCTGTTCCTTGCGGGCTGGGGCTGGCAGCCCTTCACCGTCCTCGGTCTTGCCGGTGTGCTGTTCACCGCGGGCTTCGGCACCTTCGTGCTCGGCCCCTCCTGCGAACGGGCGCTGAAGCTCGAGGAAACCGCCGGCCCCGAAGCCGCGCTGCCGCTTCTGCGGCGGGTCCAGCGCCTTGCGGCGATCGACTACGCGCTCCAGTTCGCCATCGTCTTCCTGATGGTGACCAAACCCGGCTGGAGCGACTTCGGCGTCCTCGTGGGTCTGGCGGCGGTGCTCGTCATGGCGGCAATGGCCACGTTGCGCCCGCTGCCGCGCCTCGCCTGAGGGGGCTTCCCCCATCGCGCCGGGCCGGGTAACTCTACCCCATGCCCGGCGCACATCCCCGCTTCATCCACCTTCGCACCCACACCGAGCACTCGCTGCTCGAGGGTGCCGTCCCGGTGAAGAAGCTCGTCGGCCTCTGCACCGCGCAGGCCATGCCCGCCGTGGCCGTGACCGACACCAACAACATGTTCGCCGCGCTGGAGTTTTCCGTCACCGCCATGGGCGCAGGCGTCCAGCCCATCGTCGGCTGCCAGATCAGCGTCGCCCATGACCCGGCCCAACCGGGCGAAAAGCCACGAAACCCCGCTCCCATCGTCCTTCTGGCCCAGAACGAACGCGGCTACCTGAACCTGATGCGGCTCAACACGCTCCTCTACATCGAGGGTGCGATGTGTGGCTCGGCCAATCTCCCTCAGGTCACCCTCGACGAACTCGCGCAGCACTCCGAGGGTCTCATCTGCCTGACCGGCGGCCCCGAAGGCCCACTTGGCCGCTTCCACGCCGCCGGCCAGCATGCGAAGGCGCGCGCGATCCTGGAACGGCTGGCCGCGATCTACCCGAACCGGCTTTATGTCGAGCTGCAACGCCATCCCGGCCCCGGCGGCGCGCTGCCGGAACAGGAAGCGCTGGCCGAACGCGGCGCGATCGACCTGGCCTATGAACTGGGCCTGCCCATCGTCGCCACCAACGACGTCTATTTCCCCAAGCCCGACCTCTACGAGGCGCACGACGCCCTGATCTGCATCGCCGAAGGTGCCTATGTCGATCAGCCGCAACCCCGCCGCCGCCTGACGCCGCAGCACTATTTCAAGTCCGAAGCGGAAATGTGCGCCCTCTTCGCCGACCTGCCCGAGGCGCTGGAAAACACTGTCGAGATCGCGCGCCGCTGCGCCTATGCCGCGACCAAGCGCAAGCCGATCCTGCCGCGCTTTGCCGATGACGAGGTGCAGGAACTCCGCCGTCAGGCCAATGAGGGGCTCCAGAAGCGACTCGCCGTCATCCCCCATTCCGCCACGCCCGAGGAATACCAGGCCCGGCTGGATTTCGAGCTTGGGATCATCGAGAAGATGGGCTTCCCCGGCTATTTCCTGATCGTGGCCGATTTCATCAAATGGGCCAAGGATCACGGCATCCCCGTCGGTCCGGGCCGGGGCTCGGGCGCGGGCAGCCTTGTCGCCTATGCGCTGACCATCACCGACCTCGACCCCTTGCGCTATCAGCTGCTGTTCGAACGCTTCCTGAACCCTGAACGGGTCTCGATGCCGGACTTCGACATCGATTTCTGCATGGACCGGCGCGAGGAAGTCATTGCCTATGTGCAGCAGAAATACGGCCGCGACCGCGTGGCGCAGATCATCACCTTCGGTGCGCTTCTGTCCAAGGCCGCGGTGCGCGACGTGGGCCGGGTGCTGCAACTGTCCTACGGGCAGGTGGACAAGCTGTCGAAGATGATCCCCGTGGAAGGCGTGAAGCCGGTCTCGATCACCAAGGCGCTGGCCGACGAACCCCGCCTGCGCGAGGCCGCGAAAGAGGAAGTCGTCGGCCGCCTTCTGGACTATGCCGCCAAGATCGAAGGCCTCTACCGCAACGCCTCGACCCATGCCGCCGGCGTCGTGATCGGCGACCGCCCCTTGGATCAGCTGGTCCCCCTCTACCGCGACCCGCGGTCGGACATGCCCGCGACCCAGTTCAACATGAAATGGGTCGAGGCCGCGGGTCTGGTGAAGTTCGACTTCCTCGGCCTCAAGACCCTGACCGTGATCCAGAACGCGATGGACCTGCTGAAGCTGCGGGGGATCGAGTTCGACATCAACCTGATCCCTCTGGACGACAAGGCAACCTTCGACCTGTACGCCAGCGCCAGGACCGTCGCGGTGTTCCAGGTTGAAAGCTCGGGCATGATGGACGCGCTCCGGCGGATGAAGCCCACCTGCATCGAGGACATCGTGGCGCTGGTGGCGCTCTACCGCCCCGGTCCGATGGAGAACATCCCGGTCTATTGCGAGGTCAAGAACGGCCTGCGCGAGATCGAATCGATCCACCCGACCATCGACCACATCCTGAAGGAAACCCAGGGCATCATCGTCTATCAGGAACAGGTGATGCAGATCGCCCAGGTCATGGCGGGCTATTCGCTCGGCGGCGCCGACCTTCTGCGCCGGGCGATGGGGAAGAAGATCCCCGAGGAAATGGCCAAGGAAAGGCCCAAGTTCATCGAAGGCTGCAAGGCCACCCACGGAATCGACGCCAAGAAGGCCGGCGAGGTCTTCGATCTGCTGGAGAAATTCGCCAACTACGGCTTCAACAAGTCCCACGCCGCCGCCTATGCCGTGGTCAGCTACCAGACGGCCTACCTGAAGGCGAACTACCCGGCCGAGTTCATGGCGGCGGTGATGAACTGCGACATCCACCTCACCGACAAGCTGGCGGTCTACAAGCGCGAGGTGGACAAGCTGGGGATCAGGACCATCGCGCCCTGCGTCAACGCCTCGCTTGCCACCTTCACCGTCCGCGACGGGGCCATCGTCTATGGCCTCGGCGCCCTGAAGAACGTCGGCGTCGAGGCGATGAACCTGATCGTCGAGGCCCGCCAGAAGGACGGGGGCGACAAACCCTTCGCCACCCTCTTCGACTTCGCCCGCCGCGTGGATATGAAACGCATCGGCAAGCGCCCGCTGGAGATGCTGGCAAGGGCAGGGGCCTTCGACCAACTCGACCCCAACCGCGCCCGCGTGTTCGAGGCGCTCGACGCCCTCGTCGCCTATTCCGCCGCCATCCACGAGGCCGCGGCCTCTGCCCAGAACTCGCTCTTCGGCAGCGCGGGCGCCGACATCCCCGAGCCGCGCCTGCCGTTCCGCGACGACTGGCTGCCGACCGAACGGTTGGCGCAGGAACACCAGGCCGTTGGCTTCTACCTCTCCGGCCACCCGCTCGGCGACTACATGTCGGCGCTGCGCAGGAAGGGGGTCGAGACCCTGGCCCAGGTCACGGCCAAGGCCGAACGCGGCCCCTGCATCGCCAAGCTCGCGGGCTCCGTCTCTTCCCGCCAGGAACGCAAGTCCGCCAGGGGCAACCGTTACGCCTTCATCCAGCTCTCCGACCCGACCGGGCTATACGAGGTCACCTGCTTCTCCGAGGTCCTCGAAGCGTCACGCGATTTCCTGGATGCCGGGTCAAACGTCGTCCTGACCGTCAAGGCCGAACTGGAAGGCGACACGCTCAAGCTCCTCGCGCAATCGGTCGCGCCGATCGACAGCGTCGCCGCCCAGGCCGGCGCGCAGGACCTGCGTATCCACCTCTCGCGCCCCGAGGCCGTGGCCTCGCTCGCCGCGCTCCTGTCCCGGGTCGAGGGCCGCAGCCGCGCCGCGATCACCCTTTGTGTCACAGACCCCGACGGGCGCGAGATCGACATCGCGCTCCCCGACAGCTATCCCGTGACCCCGCAGATCAAGGGCGCGATCAAGGCGATGCAGGGCGTCCTGGCCATCGAAGAGATCTGATCCCGCGCACCCCTCCGCCGGCGCCGCCTGCCCGGCCTTGCGGCGCCCGCCGTTCCGCGCCAC
>JBKBVC010000052.1:0-8352 GCA_046289805.1 Tabrizicola sp. | reverse complement strand
CATTTCGAGACGCTCTGGCCCCGCATGGCCGAGGCCCACGAACGCATGTTCCGGGGCATCGGGGCGGACGAGCGGCGGGCCTTCGTCGGCACGTTGCAGAAGATGCTGACCAACATCCGCAAGCACGAGATCTGAGCCATGGCCGAACGTTCCTTCAAGGCCGAAGTCGAACACCTGCGCAAGGGCGAGGGTGACACCTTCACCGGCGAGGGGATCCTGGCACTGACCAAGGCGCTGCTGGAAAACGGCGTCGGCTATGTCGGCGGCTATCAGGGGGCGCCGATCTCTCACCTGATGGACGTGCTGGCCGATGCCGAGGACCTGATGGCCGAGCTGGGCATCCGCTTCGAGGCCAACGCGAACGAGGCGGCGGCGGCGGCGATGCTGGCGGCCTCGGTGCATTATCCGATCCGGGGGGCGGTGACGTTCAAGGGCTCGGTGGGGGTCAACGTCGCCTCGGACGCGCTGGCGAACCTTGCGTCCTCTGGCGTGAACGGCGGCGCCCTCATCATCGTGGGCGAGGATTACGGCGAGGGTTCCAGCATCATGCAGGAACGCAGCCACGCCTTCGCGATGAAGTCGCAGTTCTGGCTGCTGGACCCGCGCCCGAACCTGCCCAGCATCGTGCAGGCGGTGAAGGACGGGTTCGAGCTGTCCGAGGCGTCGAACACGCCCGTGATGCTGATGGTTCGCATCCGGTCCTGCCACGTCACCGGCAGCTTCCAGACCCGCGACAACCAGCGCCCGAAGCTTACCGTCAGGGAGGCCCTGTCGAACCCGCAGTCCGACTTCGCCCGCGTCGTCCTGCCGCCGATGTCCTTCGCGCACGAGCAGGACAAGATCAGGAACCGCTGGCCCGCCGCCGAGCGGTTCATCCGCGAGCGCAAGCTGAACGAGGTCTTCGGGCCGCCTACCGCTCCGGTCGGGCTGGTCCTGCAAGGGGGCATGTACAACGGCGTCATCCGCGCGCTGCAACGGCTGGGGTTGGCGGACATCTGGGGCAACACCGAGGTGCCGCTTTACGTCCTGAACGTGACCTATCCGCTGATCGCAGACGAGTTCCTGGAGTTCTGCGCGGGCAAGGAGCAGGTGCTGGTGATCGAGGAAGGTCAGCCCGAATTCATCGAGCAGCAGCTGTCCACCTTCCTGTATCGCGCGGGCTCTGGCGTGAAGCTGCGCGGCAAGGGCATCCTGCCGATGGCGGGGGAATATACCGGGCAAGTGATGCTGGACGGGATCGCGGCCTTCTTGAAGGAGGCCGCGCCGCAGATGCTGCCCGCACTGGTCCGTGCGCCGAACGAGGACAGGCCGAAGATCCCCGACCTGACCAGGACTGTTCCGATCCGGCCGCCGGGGTTCTGCACCGGCTGCCCCGAACGCCCGATCTTCGCCGCGATGAAGCTGGTGCAGAAGGAAACCGGCAAGTTGCAGATTTCCGCGGACATCGGCTGCCATCTCTTCGGCTCGCTGCCGCCGTTCGAGATCGGCGGGGCGACGATGGGCTATGGCCTGGGTCCGGCGGCCAATGCGGCCTTCGACGGGGGCGGTGAGCGGCGGCCGGTCGCGATCATCGGCGACGGCGGGTTCTGGCATAACGGGCTGTCGTCCAGCTTCACCAACATGGCGTTCAACAGATCGGACGGCGTGGCGGTGATCGTGGACAACTATTACTCGGCCGCGACCGGCGGACAGGACATCATGTCCTCCCGCGCCGACAACCCGACCAAGGCGACCAAGCACCCGATCGCCAAGGCGCTGAAGGGCATCGGCATCGACTGGGTGCGGCAGGTGGACCGGACCTATGACGTGGGCCGGATGCGTGACGTGCTGCGCGAGGCGCTGACCACGGACACGCCCGGCCCCAAGGTCATCGTCGCCTCGAGCGAATGCATGCTGAACCGGCAGCGGCGCGAGAAACCCCTGGCGCAGAAGGCGATCCGCGAGGGTCGCCGGGTCGAGGCCCCGCGGTTCGGCGTGGACGAGGATGTCTGCACCGGCGACCACGCCTGCATGCGGCTGTCGGGCTGCCCGTCGCTGTCGCTGAAGAAGCTGGACGATCCCCTGCGCGACGATCCGGTGGCCGCGATCGACCAGAGCTGCGTCGGCTGCGGCAACTGCGGCGAGGTGGCGGATGCGGCTGTGCTCTGCCCCTCGTTCTACCGCGCCGACGTGGTGCACAACCCCTCGAAATGGGAGGCCCGGATGGCGGCGTTCCGGGCAAGGGTCATCGGCTGGCTGCAATCCCGCCGCGCGGCGCGGCGGCTGGATTTCGGGGGCACGGCATGACGCTGCACGAAGCCCTCGGCTCGGAACCGGGGTCAAGGCAGGCCGATCCGCGCCTGTCCGGGATCATCAAGCTGGCGATTCTGGCGGTGGGGGGCCAGGGCGGCGGTGTTCTGACCGGCTGGATCGAGGATGTGGCCCGCGCGCAGGGTTATGCCGCGCAGGCGACCAGCGTCGCGGGCGTCTCGCAGCGCACTGGGGCAACGGTCTATTACGTCGAGATGGCCCCGCATCGGCCCGGCGAGCCGGTGCCGGTCTTCTCGCTGATGCCCGCGCCGGGCGACGTGGACATCATGATCGCCGCCGAGATGATGGAGGCCGGCCGCGCCATCATCCGCGGTTTCGTCACGCCGGACCGCACGACGCTGATCACCTCGACCCACCGGGCACTGGCGGTGTCGGAAAAGATGGTGCCTGGCGACGGCATCGCCTCGTCCGAGGAGGTGATGGCCGCCGCCGAGATCGCGGCGCGCCGGCTCATCGCGGCGGATTTCGACGCGCTGGCTGTGCGGAACGGGTCGGTGATCTCGGCCTCGCTTCTGGGGGCGCTGGCGGGGGCGGCGGTGCTGCCCTTCCCGCGCGAGGCCTTCGAGGCGGCGATCCGGGCAGGCGGCAAGGGGACCGAGGCCTCGCTGAAAGCCTTCGCGGCGGCCTTCGAAGTGGCGGCGAACCCGGAGGCGCAGACGGCCCCGGTCGCGCCCGGCAAGCCGGAGGCGAGGGTGACCGGCCCCGCCCGGCTGGTGGCAGAATGGGACAGGCTCGCTGCCCGCGTCGCCGCGCTGCCCGCGCCAGTGGCCGAACTGGCGCTGCCCGGCCTGCGCAAGGTCGTGGATTTCCAGGACCTGCGCTACGGGGCGGAGTATCTGGACCGTCTGGCCGGTGTCATGGCGCATGATGATGCCGGCCACGGCTGGACGCTGTCGCGCGAGGCGGCGAAATACATCGCCAATGCAATGGCTTATGACGACATCATCCGCGTGGCCGACCTCAAGACCCGCGCGCGGCGGTTTGACCGGATTCGCGGCGAAATGGGGGTGCAGCCGTCGGATGTCCTGCACCTGACCGAGTTTTTCCACCCCCGCGCGCAAGAGATCGTCGGCATGTTCCCCGCTCGTCTGGGCGCACGGCTGGAGGCCGATCCGAAATGGATGGCCCGCCTGACCCGCTGGTTCGACAAGGGCCGCCGCCTGCGGACCGACAGCCTGCCAGCTTTCGTCATTTTGCACGTCCTGGGCGGGATGAAGGGCTGGCGGCGCCGGACGCTGCGCCACGCGCAGGAACAGGCGCATCTGACGCGCTGGCTGGAGTTGGCTCTGGCCGAAGTGCCGCGCAACTACGCACTCGCGGTCGAGCTGATCCGCTGCCGCCGCCTGATCAAGGGCTATTCGGACACCCATGCGCGCGGCCAGTCGAAGTTCGACCGGGTGCTGGCCGCCACCGCCCGCATCGCGGCGCGCGAGGATGCTGCCGACTGGTGCCGTCGCCTGCGTGAGGCCGCGTTGCAGGACGAGGATGGCAAAGCGCTGGACGGGGCGATCCGTACCATCGAGAGTTTCGCCTGACCGCCGAACCCGACGCGGCTATCCCTGTTCCGCCAAAGCGTCGCCCTGCAAACCGGCGATATGGTTCCAGATCACGGCTTCGGCCGGCCCATGCACTCCCTTGAGCCGCAGGGCGCGGACCGACAGGGCGCAGTGCGGCAGGACGCCCGAGACATCGGCGAGACGCCCCTGCTCAAGTCCCACCCGCGCGAGCGTTTCGGGAACCCAGGCCACCGCCACCCCGGCGGCCGCCATTTCCAGTGCGGCCATGGTCAGCGCGGTTTCGGCGCGCGGCAGGGCCAGCGTGCCCGGATCGAGCGCCGGCAGGATCCTGTCGGTCATCACCGTGCCGAAAAAGACCTCGGGCGGATAGGCGACGAAGGGAAGTTCGGCCTGCGCGCCCGTGGCCAGGATCCGGGCCTCCTCGGGGCGCAGGACGGGGATGAGGCGGTCTGGCCAGAGGTCGAGGCTCTCCAGATACTCCCCAGGAAGCGCCTCCTGGTCGGGCAGGCAATAGACGATGGCGAGGTCCGCATTCCGCGACAGAAGCAGACCGTGACATTCGTCAAGGTTGGCCGAGCGCAGGCGGACATAGACCTCGTGCCCGCTGTCACTGATGCTTTGCACGATGCGCGGCGCAAGCGAGGTGGTCAGCGAATGCTGGCTGGCGATGACGATGCGGTTCGAGGCGACCCGGTCGCCGCGCCTCAGGTCGGTCACCAGCTGGCGGAGCGCACTGGCGATCTGTTCGATCTGGGCGGATTGCGCCAGCGTCGTGGGGCGCAACTGCACAGGCTTGCGGCTGCGGTCGAAGAGCGGCACGCCGACATAATCCTCGATCTGCTGGACGCGGCGGGAAAAGGCCGATTGCGTCAGGTTCCGCCGCTCGGCCGCGCCGCTGAACGACCCGGTCTGCGCGATGGCAAGGATGTCTTCCAGCCATTCCAGGCGCATGGTGCCCTCAACTTGCAATATCTGCAAGATAATCGGCCAATTTCGCATTTGCAATTGGCTTTGTCCTGTCCAAATCTTGGCTTCTGCAAGTTATTCAAGGACTCGGCCCATGCTGCTTTCCCGGTTTCCACGCATCTTCCTGGCGCATCTCCCGACGCCCCTGGAACGGCTGGACCGGCTGACGAAAGAGCTTGGCGGACCCGAGATCTGGATCAAGCGCGACGACTGCACCGGGCTTTCGACCGGGGGCAACAAGACCCGGAAGCTTGAATTCCTGATCGCCGAGGCCGAGGCGCAGGGCGCGGACACCGTCATCACGCAAGGCGCGACGCAGTCGAACCACGCCCGCCAGACCGCGGCCTTCGCGGCAAAGCGGGGCCTTGCCTGCCATATCCTGCTGGAGGACCGGACCGGTTCGAACGATCCGAACTACAAGATGAACGGCAACGTGCTTCTGGACCACCTGCACGGCGCCACCACCGCGCGCCGGGCGGGGGGTGTGGACATGGCGGCCGAGATGGAGGTGCTGGCCGACCGCCTGCGCGCCGAGGGCCGCAAGCCCTATGTCATTCCGGGCGGCGGGTCCAACCCGACCGGGGCGCTGGGCTATGTGAACTGCGCCTTCGAGCTGGTCGGACAGGCCAACGACCGGGGTCTTGTCATCGATCAGATCGTGACCGCCACAGGCAGCGCAGGCACGCAGGCCGGATTGATTGCCGGGCTGAAGGCGCTGAATGCCGGCATCCCGCTTCTAGGCATCGGGGTCCGCGCGCCCAAGGAAAAGCAGGAGGAAAACGTCTTCGCCCTGGCGCAGAAGACGGCCGAAAAGCTGGGCTGTCCGGGCGTTGTTGCTCGGGGCGATGTGGTGGCGAACTGCGACTACGTCGGCCAGGGCTACGGCATCCCGCGTGCCGATACGCTGGAGGCGATCGCCCTGTTCGCGCAGCTGGAGGGGATCCTGCTGGACCCGGTCTATTCCGGCAAGGGCGCGGCGGGGCTGATCGACCTGATCCGCAAGGGCCAGTTCCGCAAGGGGCAGCGCGTGGTCTTCCTGCATACCGGCGGCGCGGCGGGCCTGTTCGGTTATGACGCGGTGTTCGCCGAGGCGCGCCGCGCGCTGGAGGTCTGATGCGCCGCGTCGGCATCCTGGGCGGCATGGGGCCGCAGGCGACGATCCTGCTGATGCAGAAGGTCCTGGATGCCACGCCTGCCGCCGACGATGCCGACCACCTGCCCCTGATCGTGGACCAGAACCCGCAGGTCCCCTCGCGCATCCGTCGCCTGATCGAGGGCGAGGGCGATGACCCCGCGCCGGTGCTGGCCGGGATGGCGCGCCGTCTGGTTGCGGCGGGGGCCGAGGCGCTGGCCATGCCCTGCAACACCGCGCACCATTTTGCCCCGGACATCCGGGCGGCAGCCCCGGTGCCGTTCCTCGACATGGTTGCACTTTCGGTCGCCAAAGCGGCAGAGCTGGCCTGCGGCGATGGAAGCGTGGGCATCCTCGCCTCGCCCGCCGTGCGCCGGATCGGCCTGTTCGACGCGCCGCTGGACCGGCTGGGGATCAAGGCGCTTCATCCCGGGGACGAGGACGCGCTTCTGGCCGCGATCCGGCGGATCAAGGCCGAGGGGCCCGGGCCGGAGAGCGCCGATGCGGTGCGCGCGGCTTCGGAAGCGCTCTTGCGGCGGGGGGCAAGGGTGCAGATGATTGCCTGCACCGAATTCTCTCTGCTCACCGGGCCGCTGGCCGAGGGGACGACGGGCTTCGACACGCTGGATGTGCTGGTGGCGGCCATTCGGGACTTTGCGACTGAGGGACTGACGAGACGCGGACCATAACGACAGAAAAGACCAACAGAGGAGACGACAATGAGCCTGAAACTGAAGCATTTCCTTCTTGGCGCCGCTGCCACGGCGCTTTTGGCGGGCCAGGCGCTTGCCGAGAAGATCATCATCGGCCATTTCGGCAACCCCACGCCGATGCAGCTCTTGTCCACTTCGGACGAGCTTGCCCAGGCGACGGGCTGGGAGATCGAGTGGCGCAAGTTCGACGCCGGGACCGACGTGATCGCCGCCATGGCCTCGGGCGACGTGGTGCTGTCCGAGCTTGGCTCCTCGCCGATCGCCATCGGCACCAGCTCGGGTCTGGAGATCGAGCTGATCGCCTACTCCGACGTGATCGGCAAGGCCGAGTCGCTGATCGCGCGCGAAGGATCGGGCATCGCCTCGGTCGCGGACCTGAAGGGCAAGACGGTCGGCGTGCCGATCGGCTCGACCGCGCATTATTCGCTGATGGGAGCCTTGCAGCATGAGGGGCTGGCCGAGACCGATGTGAACATCGTCGGCATGAAGCCGGACGACATCGCGGCGGCCTGGGGTCAGGGCACCATCGACGCGGCCTGGATCTGGCAGCCGGTGCAGTCGGAAATCCTGAAGACCGGCACACTGGTCATCGGCGCGGACCAGACCGCCGAATGGGGTTTTCCGACCTATGACGGCTGGGTGGTGAACAAGGCCTTCGCCGAGGCCAACCCCGACAAGATCGTGGCCTTCCTCAAGGCGGTGGACAAGGTCAACGCCATGTATCTGGCCGATCCGGCCGCCTGGACGGCGGACAGCGAACCCGTGAAGGCGCTGGCCGCCGCGACGGGGGCCGATCCGGCGCAGGTTCCGGGGATCCTGGAAGGCTTCACCTTCCTGCCGATGGCCGAGCAGACCGGCGAAGCCTGGCTGGGGGGTGCCGCGCCGAAGATCAAGACGACGGCGGATTTCCTGGTCAAGGCGGGCCGGATCGACGCGGCGCTGGATGACTACTCGGCCTTCGTGAACCCGACCTACGCCGCCAAGGCGGCCGGCCAGTAACCGACCCGGTCGCCCGGACCAGCCCTGTCCGGGCGGCCTTTCTATCCTGGAAGGACCGGCCCTTGAGCCTGAACATCGACCGAGTCTCGGTAATCTACCCGGCCGCCGACGGCCGCCCGCCGGTGGCCGCGCTGAGCGAGATCGACCTGACCATCGCCGAGGGCGAGTTCGTCGTCGCGCTTGGCGCCTCGGGCTGCGGCAAGTCCACGTTGCTGAACCTGATCGCGGGGTTCCTGTCGCCCTCCTCCGGTAGCCTCACGCTGGACGGCCAGACGGTCATGGGGCCGGGGGCCGACCGGGCGGTGGTGTTCCAGAAACCCGCGCTGCTGCCCTGGCTGAACGTGATCGACAACGTGGCTTTCGGCTTGCAGATTCAGGGTGTCGCGAAAGAGGTGCGCTACCGGACCGCGAACGAATACATACGGCTTCTGGGCCTGGACGGCTTTCAGAAATCGCCCGTCTACAAGCTGTCGGGCGGGATGCAGCAGCGGGTCGGCATCGCGCGCGCGCTGACCTGCGACCCGAAGATCCTTCTCATGGACGAACCCCTTGGCGCGCTGGACGCGCTGACGCGCGAGAAGGCGCAGGAGCTGATCCTGAAGATCTGGGGCGAGACGGGGAAATCGGTCTTCTTCATCACCCACAGCGTCGAGGAGGCGCTGTTCATGGGCACCAAGCTGATCGTCATGTCCCCCCGCCCCGGCCGTATCACCCA
>JBKBVC010000051.1:6106-8382 GCA_046289805.1 Tabrizicola sp. | reverse complement strand
ACCTGAAGATCGCCGACCTTTCGGTCGAGGGTTCGGGCCGGATCGGCCGCAGCGCCGCGGGGCGCAGTTTCGGCGGCACGCTGAGCGGCAGCGCCTCGGGCCTTCAGCCCGCCGATCCGGCGCTGGCCGAAGCGCTGGGGCCGGCGCTGAAGGGCGGGCTGCGCTTCTTCACACAGGAGGGCGCAGGCGCCCTGCAACTGACCGACATCCGGCTGGAAGGCGCGGGTCTTGCCGGAACCGGCGCGGTTCGGATCGAGGGGCTGGATCAGGCGCTGCGGATGACCGGCAAGCTGGCGGTCGAGGCCGCCGATTTCTCCCGCTTCTCGCGGCTGGCAGGCCGTCCTCTGGGCGGGGCGGGGCGGCTGGAGGTCCAGGGCGAGGCGAGCCGGCTGTCGGGCATCTTCGATGCCGAGATCGCCTTCGATGGCAAAGGCCTCTCCATCGGTCAGGCCGAGGCGGACCGGCTTCTGTCCGGGGACTCGCGACTGACCGCCTCGATCCGACGCGACGAGACCGGCACGGCCCTGCGCAGCCTGGATCTGACGGCAGGGGCCTTGCGGGCAAGCGCGAGCGGTCGGCTGGCCTCGGCCGGGTCGGACCTGACGGGAACCGTCAGCCTCTCCGATCTGGCGGCGCTCGGGGCGGGCTATGGCGGTGCGGTGACGCTCGAGGGCCGCTTCACCGGCGCGCCCGAGACCGGGGCGATCCGGCTGACGGGGCAGGGCCGGTCGCTGCGCATCGGCAACGCCGAGGCGGATCGGTTGTTGGCCGGGCAAAGCAGTCTGGACCTCGACCTTGGCCTGAACGGCGGGGTGATCCAGGTCCGCTCCGCCCGACTGGAGAACCCGCAGCTGTCTGCCACCGCGCAGGGCGAGATCAACGGCGAGGTGCGCCGGATCGCGCTGGACGCGCGGCTGGCGAATCTGGGCCTGATCGTGCCCGAGGTCTCGGGTCCGCTGACCGTGGCCGGGACGGCGGTGCAGGACGCGGCAGGCTACCGGCTGGATCTGCGCGGCACCGGGCCGGGACAGATCGCCGCCCGGGTCGAGGGGCGGGTGTCGAACGATTTCCGCACCGCCGACCTGGCGATGAACGGCTCGGGCGAGGCAGGGCTGGCGAACCTCATCCTGTCGCCCCGATCGGTGTCGGGCCGGGTCGGCTATGACCTTCGGCTGAACGGGCCGCTGGCGCTGGCCTCGCTGTCCGGGCGCGTCACGCTGTCTGACGGCCGCATCTCCGACCCGGAGCTGGGTCTGTCCCTGCAACAGGTGCAGGCCATCGGCCAGTTGGCGGGCGGATCGCTTCGGCTATCGGCGACCTCGGGCCTGTCCTCGGGCGGGCGGCTGCGGGTGGATGGGCCGATCCGGCTTGACGGGCGGCAGGAGGCCGACCTGAGCATCGCCCTCGACGGGCTGCGGCTCTACGATCCCGAGTTGTATGAAACGCGGGTCAGCGGCAATCTCGCCTTGCGCGGGCCTCTGGCCGGTGGGGCAGTGCTGTCGGGCGCGCTGCAACTTGGCGAAACCGAGGTGCAGGTGCCGGCCTCGGGGTTCAGCTCGGCCGACGGGGTGATGACCATCCGCCATGTCCGCGACACGATGCCGGTGCGCGACACCCGGCGCAAGGCCGGCCTTCTGGACGCCATCGCTGCCGCGTCGCGCGATGCCGCACCGGCGCGGGCCTTCGGGCTGGACCTGACGATCACCGCACCGGCCCGGGTTTTCGTCCGTGGTCGTGGGATCGACGCCGAGCTGGGCGGCAGCCTGCGCCTTCTGGGCACGACGGCAGACGTCCGTCCCGCGGGCGGCTTCAGCCTGATCCGGGGGCGGATCGACATCCTGGGGCGGCGTCTGGTCCTGTCGCGTGCCGACCTGGCGGTGGAAGGCAGCCTGATCCCGCAGATCAGCATTGCGGCGGATACCGAAAGCGACGGTATCGTCAGCACGGTCACCGTCGAAGGGCCGGCCAACGACCCCGAGGTGCGCTTCACCTCCTCTCCCGACCTGCCGCAAGAGGAAGTCCTGGCACGGCTTCTCTTCGGGCGCGGGCTAGACAACATCTCGGCCCTGCAGGCCGCGCAACTGGCGAATGCGGTCGCCATTCTTGCCGGACGCAGCGGCGTGGGTCTGGTGGGCAACCTGCGCCGGACCTTCGGACTGGACGATCTGGACGTGACGACTTCCGAGGACGGTTCCGCAGCGCTGAAGGCCGGGAAATACATCAAGGACAACGTCTATACCGAGATCGAGGTCGATCAGGAGGGCAAGAGCCGGATC
>JBKBVC010000051.1:2587-6096 GCA_046289805.1 Tabrizicola sp. | reverse complement strand
CAACCTGAACCTCGACCTCAGGAAGGGGCTGTCGTTCAAGGGCAGGCTCGGGGCCGATGGCGAGACCGGACTCGTCATCTACCTTCAGCGCGACTACTGATCGCCCGCGTCGTCCTCGTCCGGGCCGCACATGACCACGCAAAGAAAGAGGGGCACCACAAGCCAGGGCAGCCAGCCCGTGCTGGAGGGCGGGGCTTCCTTCACCTCTGGCTCCGGTTCCTCGACGACGACCACCGGGCCGCCGGCCAGGGCCGGGGCGGCAAGACAGGCGACACACAGGATCAACGCGATCAGGGGCTTCATGCGGCCCTCGCAGGCTGTCGTTCTGCCCGCCAGTCTGGTGCAGATGCCGACGATTCGCACCCATTCATTGGCTGCCGGGCGCAGATTGCAGGGGCTGCGCACACCCCGCATAGCTCTGGCCAGGGCCGGAGTGGCGGCGGTGCCTAAACCGGAGGCCTCGCCGGGAGGTCAGTCGATGACCTTCTCGAACTCCAGGTAGCCGACCGCGCTGCTGGCCCATTGCCGGGACTTCCGGACGGTGCCGCCTTCGATCCAGTAGTCGTTGGTCACCTTGCCGTTGGGTCGAGTGCAGGTCTCGGTCACATGGGTAGCCCCATGCGACTTGCCCAGGATCTCGACCGTCTCTGCGCCGACGACCACGGCGGCACAGTCGTAGGTCCGCCGCGTTCCGGCGTCGTCCGGGCCGAGGAAGTAGTAGATGCGCTGGTAGCTGGCGCCGCCCTTCAATTGGGCCAAGGCCGGAGCTTCGGCGGACATCAGGTCGGCCCCGAGACCGCGGGTCTGGATCAGCACGCCGTTGCGCAGCGAGAAGTTGGCCTGCCCCTGGGCGGTCCAGGTCACGACATCGGCCTTGCTGTCGGCAATCGTCAGCAAGGCATCCTGCCCAAGCGTCGGGGACTTCACCCGCAGGACGGGCTTGCCATAGGCTTCAAGCTCGGCGCGTCCCGGTGCCTGCGCCGTGGGCCCGGGACCGGCGGCCCCGTTCCGGCCCTTGGCGACCGCGGATTTTGCCATCTGGCCGATCGCCGCAACCGCAGGGTTGCCGCCGCCATCGTTGCCACAGGCGGCCAGCAGGGCCGATACGGCCACCGCGGCGACCAGTCTTGGCGCGACGCTCACCGCCAGACCCTTCCCCAATCGGGATCGAGTCCGTCGGTGTGATATTCCCGGATGGACTCGTAGAGCCGGCCGTCCACATCGACCCGCGCGCCGCCATCGCCGCTGCCCGGACGCAGGGTCATGCCGAAGCCGCGCCGTGTCTCGGTGCCAAGCGCCCAGTTGAAGGGAATGCTGAACCGGATGCCCTTGTCGAAGCCGCTTTCGCCGAAGTCCGCCGCGCTGACATCCGTGATCGTGGCGAAGGCCCCCACCCGCCAGCCGTTCGCGAAGACGCGGTCGATCGAGATCGTCGCGCCGACGTCTCCGGCAAGATACTTCCCGACGTCGAGCTGGCCGAGGAAGCCGTTGCCGAAGTCGTAGTAGGCCGACACATGGCCGGTCACGACGTCGTAGTCATACTCGTCGAAGCCCAGTCCACCATCCGTATCGCGCTGCCGCGTGTAGTTGGCCTCGATTCCCAGGGCCAGCTGGCTGTTCACCGGCTTCCACAGAAGCTCGCCCGACACACCGGCATGCATCCGCTCCAGATAGCCCACCGTGATGCGGGAATAGAGATCGGGCGCCGGCCGCGCATACCAGGCGAAAGTCAGCCGCTCCAGCGCGGGATCGCCGAATTCCGTGTAGCGCGATCCGTCGGTCCGCACATGCGGCAGGGGCGAGGTCGAGGGACTGCCCGGATCGGTGTTGCTGACAAGCTGCTTGTAGACCGAACCCGAAACCACGAAACCGGGCGCGAAGTTGTAGCTGGCCGTCAGGCGCAGGCCGATGTCGCCCTTTGCCGGTTCCGTCAGGCGCAGCGCCGGCCGCAGGCCCCAGGAGAACCTTGGGTAAAGGTTCTCGTCGCCGATGGCATTGGCCGGGACCGGCCCCGCTTCGGTGACGGTGACCCGCTCACGCAGCAGGGTTGCGTTGTCGGCGGTATATTCCAGCCCTTCCAGGTCGCTGCGGCGGATGGTGATCTTCGATGCCCCCATGCCGTTGACCACGGGCACGATCTCGAACACCTCGACCGAGGCGGGCATGACATGGCTCAGCGCCCGCGCCGTCCGGCCCACGGCCTGCGAGCCGGCGTCGATCCGGCTGTTCCGGATGCGCACCTGCACCGTCGTTGCGGTATAGGCGAGGTTCTCGACCGCGATCCCGTCGGCCGCCAGCCGCTTGGCCAGGTTCTTGCGCAGGATGGACCCGGCATCCGCTTGCGTCACCCAGCCGCCGTCATAGGCATCGGGGTCTGCCGCCCTCGACGGCCGTGCCTTCACGGGGGCGGGGGCAGCACCGGCGATCCCGCCGGTCAGGCGGCTCTTGGGGTCGAGGATCACGTGGAAGGTCAACCCGATCTCCGAGCCGTAGAGCGAATAGACCCCGAAGCGCATGTTGGGATTGCGCTGATATTCGAAGCCGAAGTTGAACGGGCTTTCGCGATCGAACATGCCCCGGACTTCGTCCTCGGTCACATAGGCATCGGACGAAAATTCGCCCTTGAAGGTCCAGGTGTCGCTGATCTTGTATTCGACGCCCGCGAAGGGCGCCGCATCCCCACGGAACCACTGGTCGGCGTTGGGCGTGCCGGTCGGACTGACCGGCGGGCGGTCGCCGAAGGGCGCACCGATGCTGCCGTAACTGCCCAGCCGGCCCCAGCCTAGGCCTGCCGTCACCTTCAGCCGGTCGCCGAAATTCTTCGTCGCCGCGACATATTCCGACGCGAACAGCCCCTGTCCGGTCATGTCCTGCAAGCCGATGGTCAGGGCAGGGCGCCAGGTGCCTTCCTTGAGGATCTGGTAGCGCAGGTCGATGCTGCGGTCTGTTTCCTTCGCATCGCCAGGGATTACCGCGTCCCAATCGCGCCAGGTCTGGAACCGGAACGACGCCGACAACCGCTCGCTGAACTGGAAGCTGAAGGTCGTGCGGGTGATCGGGCCGACCGCCGAGGTGCTGAACGAGAAGGTCGCATCCTTCTGCGCCTCGCCCGAGGGCATGTCGATCAGACCGGTTGCCCCGTTGAGATTCAGCGTGCCCGTGCTTTCGGCATGCGCCGGCGCAAAGGTCAGCGCGGTGCTCGCGGCAAGCAAGGCAAGCAGGCGGATTTGCAGGATGTGCATGATGACCAGACCCGGGCTTTCCGAGCAGTCTATGCGAGGATCGGGCGATCAGGGCAAGGGGCTTCGACGGGGAAGCCGGCACAATATCGGGGATATAGGCATTTCGGCCAACACGATCCCCTGTCGTCAGGTGATGTCGCTTTCCAGGCTGATCCGCAGGTCCCGCAACACGGACAAGAGCGCGCGCACCTTCTCTGGACCGATCTTCTGCACGACTTCGGCAATCAGCGGCACGACGCTGGCCACCGCTCCGTCGCGCGCCGCCCG
>JBKBVC010000051.1:0-2577 GCA_046289805.1 Tabrizicola sp. | reverse complement strand
TGATCGCGACGAACTTCTGCCGGGCGTCCTCCCAGTCGGGGCGGATGTGGATATGGCCAGCCCATTCCAGCTTGGCCAGCGTGTTGGTCATCGCGCCGCGGGTCACATGGAAGGCCCGCGCCAGTTGCGCCGGGGTGCGTTCGTCGTTGATGCGCGCCAGATGGTTCAGCACGCTGAAATGCGACAGTTCCATCCCCTTCGGCAACACCTTGGAAATGCGGTTCCGCGCCAACTGATCGGCCATGAACAATTCGCCGAACAGCGCGACTGCGATGTCATCCGCCTTGTCGCTGCTTCTCTTCTGGCCGCTCATGGCCCCTCGAAGCTCCGGTCATGCCACAGCGACGGCACCCGAGCGCGCGCCTTCTCGACCTCGGCCAGGTCCAGATCCACCATCGTCACCCCCGGTTCGGTGCCCGCATCGGCCAGCACCTCGCCCCAGGGGGCAATGGCCAGGGAATGACCATGGGTTCGACGGCCCTTGCCATTGGTTTCGGGGTGGAACCCTGTCTGCGCCGGGGCAAGGACGAAGCAGCCGGTTTCGATGGCGCGGGCGCGCAGCAGGGTTTCCCAATGCGCGGCGCCGGTGATGTGGTTGAAGGCTGCCGGCACCGTGATGATCTGCGCCCCGCCCTGCGCCAGTCGCCGATACAGCGCCGGAAAGCGCACGTCGTAGCAGACTGTCATACCGAGCTTCGCGAACGGCGTCGCGGCCACGACGGCGCGCGATCCCGGCCGGTAGCCCTCGCTTTCGCGATAGACCTCGGTGGCCGAGACATTCACGTCGAACATGTGGATCTTGTCGTAGCGCGCGGCAATCCCGCCGTCCGGCGCGATCAGGAAGCTGCGGTTGGCAAAGCGGCCGTCCGCATCATGGGTCAACAAACCCAGCGAGCCGATCAGAAGCCAGATGCCTGCCGCCCGCGCCTCGGCCCGCAGCGCGGCCAGCGTCGGGTCGTCCTCCTCATGCCGGAACACGCTGCGCTGGTAAGTCCGGCTGGAGGACAGGCCGTTCGTCAGTTCCGGGGTCAGCACGAAGCCCGCGCCCGCGGCGGCGGCCTGACGCACGAGGCCGACCGTCACCGGAAGATTCGCCGCCGGGTCGTCGGTGACGGTCAGCTGAACCAGGCCCGCGCGCATCACGCGGCCAGAAGCGGATCGAGCTTGCCGGCGCTGTCCAGCGCATACAGGTCGTCGCAGCCTCCGACATGCACGTCCCCGACGAAGATCTGCGGCACCGTGCGCCGCCCCTTGGCGCGGTGCACCATCGCCTCGCGCAGCGCCGGGTCGCGGCTGACGTCGATTTCGGAGAAGGCCACGCCCTTCTTCTGCAGAAGCCGCTTGGCGGCGTGGCAATAGGGGCAGATGGGGGTGGTATAGATTTCGACGGGACGCATCGCAGCACCTCTTTCGCGCCCGAATATAGGGGTTCAGCCGTCTTTCGCAACGCGCGCCAGCGCCAGCACCGAAACCGATCGCGCGCCGGCCGAAACCAGCGCCTCGGTCGCCGCGGCAAAGGTCGCGCCCGAGGTCATCACGTCATCGACCAGCAGGATGTCGCGGTCGCGCACCCGCGCCGCGCGCGCCTTCGGCACGGCGAAGGCCTCCAGAAGATTGGCAAAGCGCGCCTCGCGACCCTTGCCGTCCTGGGTGCCGGTGGGCCGGCGACGGGTCAGGGCGTCCGGGCAATGCTCCAGACCCGTCGCGCGCGCGATGCCCCGCGACAGAAGCGCCGCCTGATTGTAGCGGCGCCGGAACAGCCGCATCCAGTGCAGGGGCACCGGTACGACCAGCATCCCCGGCCGCAGGATCGGCTGCGCCGCGCGGGCCATCCAGGCCGATGCCGGACGTGCCACATCCATCCGGTCGCCGTGCTTTAGCGCCAGCACCAGGTTGCGGGCATTCCCGTCGTAGATCAGCGCGGCCCTGCCCCGGTCCCAGGGGCGGGCGATGGTGAGGCAATCGTCGCACAGCGCCCGCTCCTCGCTGTCCGGTCCGGGAAGCGGCGTTCCGCAACGGTCGCAGACCAGCCCGGCGATGAAAGGGGTCTCGCGCCAGCAGTCCGCGCAGAGGCCGAAGTCCGACTGCACCGGGGCTGCGCATGACAGGCACATCGGCGGGTAGATTAGATGCAGCGCGCCTTGCAATCCCATCCTGTCCTCCTAATGTCCCGCCGATGACCGAAGCCCCGATCCTGACCGAACGCACCGCACTGGCCCGCCACCGTGCCCGCGCCCGAACCCTGCCCGGGCATGGCGCCGCGATGTTCCTGCATCGCCTCGCCATGACCGACATTCAGGAGAGACTCGCCGAGGTTAACAGAACCTTTACGGCACCGGTCGTGGTAAGCGGCTTCCCCGAAATCTGGCGGGATCTGCGCCCCGATGCCCGGCAGGTTGCCGATGACGAGATCCTGGACCTCGTTCCCGGCACGCATGACCTGGTGGTGCATGCGATGGGTCTGCACTGGGCGAACGACCCGCTGGGCCAGCTGGTGCAATGCCGACGCGCGCTGCGGCCCGACGGGCTCCTGATTGCGGTCCTGCCCGGCGGGCGCAGCCTGCAGGAGTTGCGGAC
>JBKBVC010000050.1:1576-8392 GCA_046289805.1 Tabrizicola sp. | reverse complement strand
ATGGCCTTGGCCGCGCCGGTCGAGGTCGGGATCATCGCCATCGCCGCCGACCGCGCGCGGTAAAGGTCCTTGTGCCGCCGGTCCAGCGTCGGCTGGTCGCCGGTATAGCTGTGGATCGTGGTCATGATGCCCGATTCGATCCCGATCGTGTCGTTCAGCACCTTGGCCAGCGGCGCCAGGCAGTTCGTCGTGCAGGAGGCGTTCGAGACCACCCGATGTTCGGGCAGAAGGCTGCGGTGGTTGACACCATAGACCACGGTCAGGTCCGCCCGCTTGGCCGGGGCCGAGACCAGGACGCGCTTGGCCCCGCGCGTCAGATGCACCGCAGCCTTGTCGCGGTCGTTGAACTTGCCGGTGCATTCCAGCACCACGTCCACGCCCTGCCAGTCCAGCTCTTCGGGGTTGTAGCTGGACATCACGCGGATCGGGCCACGACCGAGGTCAAGGCCCTCCTCCGTCACCTTCACCACGCCGGGAAAGCGGCCATGCACGCTGTCATAGCGCAGAAGATGCGCGTTGGTCTCAATTGGCCCGGTGGCGTTGATCGCCACCACCTGCACGTCATTGCGGTTCGATTCCGCGATATGCGCCAGCGTGCAGCGCCCGATGCGGCCAAAGCCGTTGATGCCGACAGTCACGGTCATGCGAAAGTTCCCCCTTAGGCTACCCTGACCCCGCCTTAGCCGGTCCACCATGGCATGCAAGGCAGAAAACGACACATTTTCAACATGTTAGCGCAATCTTTTCCTGTTTGCGCTAACCTCTCGCGCGGCTTTGCCGAATCCCGCGTTTCCCGTTACATCATCGGTTGAAAGCAATCCGGGGCAGGGCATGAGCGGACTTCTCGCGCTTCTTGACGACGTGGCGGCCATCGCCAAGGTTGCTGCGGCCTCGGTGGACGACATCGCTGCCGCGGCGGCCAAGGCGGGGACCAAGGCCGCGGGCGTGGTGATCGACGATGCCGCGGTGACGCCGAAATACGTCCACGGCTTTTCTGCCGACCGGGAGCTGCCGATCATCGGCCGGATCGCGCTTGGCAGCTTGCGCAACAAGCTGATGATCCTCTTGCCGGGCCTTCTGGCGCTCGATCATTTCGCTCCCTGGAGCATCACGCCCTTGCTGATGCTGGGCGGGGCCTATCTCTGCTTCGAGGGGGCCGAGAAAGTGGTCCATGCGCTGGCCCCCCACGCCGACCACGCGGTCGAGGCCGATTTCGACACGAAGGACCCGAGCCATCTGGAAGAGGAAAAGGTCGCCGGCGCGATCAAGACCGATTTCATCCTGTCGGCCGAGATCATGACCATCGCGCTGGCCACGATCGAAAGCCCCAGCTTCTGGATGCAAGCGATCACACTGGCCGTGGTCGGGGCCTTCATCACCGTGGCGGTCTATGGCGCGGTGGCGCTGATCGTGAAGATGGACGACGTCGGCCTGCACATGGCCGCGACCGGTCGCACCGGGGCGGGCAGGGCACTGGGGCGCGGGCTGGTGCTGGCAATGCCGAAACTGATGGCGTTTCTGTCCACGGTCGGGACGGCGGCGATGCTGTGGGTCGGCGGCAACATCGTGATCCACGGGCTGGAGGTCACGCATCTCTGGGCCTGGCCCTACGAGACGATCCACCACATCGCCGAAGTCCTGGCCAATGCCGTGCCGGTGGCCAAGGGGTTTGTCGAATGGCTGGTGACGGCAGCCTTGGACGGCGTCTTCGGCCTGATCCTGGGCGTGGTCCTGATCCCGGTTGCAACGCGAGTCATCGTGCCCCTGTGGTCGTCCCTGACCGGAAAGAAGGCCGCCGCGCATTGACCCCCGTCAACCCCGTGCCCGCCGCGTGCCGGGCGCCGATACCAGGTCCGTGCGGGGAGCGACGCCGACGATCTTCGGCCCCCCGTCACCGGTTCGCGCGCCATCGCTTCGGCACAGCCGAACTGCTCCAAGCCTCCGGACGCTGCGGCCTCTTCCGCCGCACCGATCAGCCGTGCCGGATCGGCGACCCCCAGGCTGGCCGACTGGCGGTACGCCTCGCGGATTGCGCCCGCGCCCCGGGCCAGCGGTCGAACTGCGCCTCGTCGTAGCCCTCGCCCTCCAGCCAGCCCATCACCAGCTTTTCGTGGTTCAGGAACAGGCCGGTGAGGCCGATGACGATGACCCAGGGCAGAACGATCACCCCGAGCCACCCATGAACGGTCTTCAGCAATCGCATCCGCCGAACCTCCTTGCTGGCCGAACCCTAGCCAGCAGGACCGCTCCGGTCAGCCAGAAAAACCGCGGCGGCCCTAAGCCGCCGCTTAAACGCCGCTTCTAAACCAAAGGCTCAGAGCAGCGCCTTGACCTTGGCCACGGTGGCCTCGGCGGTGATGCCGAACTCGGCATAAAGCCGTTCCATCGGGGCCGAGGCGCCGAAGGTGGACATGCCGACGAAGCCGGCCTTGGCCTCGCGGCCCCGCTCGCCCAGAAGCCAGCGGTCCCAGCCGGCCTGCCGGACGCCGGCCTCGATGGCGACACGCACCGGGCCGGGGGGCAGGATCTTGCGGCGCCAGGCCTCGTCCTGTTCGGCGAAAAGCTCCATCGAGGGCATCGAGACGACACGGGTGCCGATCCCTTCGGCCTCCAGCGCCGCGCGGGCCTTCAGCGCGATCTCGACCTCGGACCCGGTCGCCATCAGGATCGCCTGACGCTTGCCCGTCGCCTCGGCCAGCACGTAGGCGCCTTTCGACACCATGTTGGCGTTGGTGTGGGTCTTGCGCACCGCCGGCAGGTTCTGGCGGCTCAGCGCCAGCACCGTGGGCCGGGTCTTCTCGGTCAGCGCGATCTCCCAGGCCTCGGCCACCTCGACCAGATCGGCGGGGCGGATGACCAGCGTGTTGGGCGTGGCGCGGCTGATCGCCAGATGTTCGACCGGCTGGTGGGTCGGGCCGTCCTCGCCCAGGCCGATCGAGTCATGCGTCATCACATAGACGACCGGCACCCCCATCAGCGCCGAAAGCCGCATCGAGGGGCGGGCATAGTCGGTAAAGCACATGAAGGTGCCGCCGTAAGGCCTTATGCCGCCATGCAAAGCCATTCCGTTCATCGCGGCTGCCATGCCGTGTTCGCGGATGCCGTAATAGACATAGCGGCCCTTGCGGTCCTCGGGCGTGAAGACACCCAGGTCGGCGGTCTTGGTGTTGTTCGACCCTGTCAGGTCGGCCGAGCCGCCGATGGTCTCGGGGCAGACCGGGTTCACCGCCGCCAGCACCTTTTCCGACGCCGCGCGGGTCGCAAGTTTCGGCTGATCGGCCACGGCCTGCTTCTTCACTGCCCGGATCGCCGAGGCCAGCTTCGCGGGTGCCTCCAAGGCGAAGATGCGGGCGAATTCGGCCTGCTTGGCGGGCGAGAGCGCAGCCAGCCGCGCCTCCCACTCGGCCCGCGCCCTGGCGCCGCGCGCGCCGAGGCCTTCCCACCAGGCCTTGATCTCGGCGGGAACCTCGAACGGTCCGCCCGGCCAGCCATAGGCATCCTTCGCGGCCTGAAGCTGCGCCTTGTCGGTCAGCGCGCCATGACCCTTCGACGTGTCCTGCGCCGCATGGCCAAGGGCGATATGCGTCTTGCAGGCGACCATCGCCGGGCGGGGGCTGGCCTTGGCCGCCGTCAGCGCCCGGTCGATGTCCACCGGGTCATGCCCGTCGCAGTCGAACACGTCCCAGCCGCTCGCCGCGAAGCGCGCCTTCTGGTCGGTGATGTCGGCGATCGACACCTTGCCGTCGATGGTGATGCCGTTGTTGTCCCACAGCACGATCAGGCGGCTGAGTTGAAGCTTGCCCGCCAGACCGATGGCCTCCTGGCTCACGCCTTCCATCAGGCAGCCGTCGCCGGCGATGACCCAGGTGTAGTGGTCCTGGATCTTCGCCCCCCAGCGGGCGCGGAGGTTCTCTTCGGCAATCGCGAAGCCCACCGCGTTGGAAATCCCCTGGCCCAGCGGGCCGGTCGTCGTCTCGACCCCCGCGACATGGCCATACTCGGGGTGCCCTGCCGTGATCGCGCCCCACTGGCGGAAGTTGCGGATCTGATCCAGCGTCATGTCCTCATAGCCGGTCAGGTAGAGCAGCGCATAGATCAGCATGGACCCATGCCCGGCCGACAGGATGAACCGGTCGCGGTCCGGCCAGCGCGGGGCCTTCGGGTCGAACTTCAGGTGCTTCTCGAACAGGACGGTGGCAACATCCGCCATGCCCATCGGCATCCCCGAATGGCCCGAGTTCGCCGCGGCCACGGCGTCCAGCGCCAGGGCGCGGATCGCGGTCGCGCGCATCCAGTGGTCGGGGTGTTTCTGGCGGAGGGTCTGGATGTCCACGGGCAGGATTCCTTCGGGCTGAGCGGGTCACGGAGCTTGCGCGCCGTCCTAACCAGCGCAACCGGCAAGATCAAGCTTGGAGCCCAAGGCCTTGGCAAGAAAGGCCGGTCGCCTTTGCCGGGTTTCGCGCTAAGATCGCCGAAGGTAGCGAACGGGCGATTCGGGACAGGATCGTCCGGTGGTGCGGGCGCGGGTCGGCGCTCATGTGCAGGGGAAAGGCATGCAGGAAATCACCGAACTGGAAAAGCGGATCGCCGCGGCGCTGGAACGGATCGGCAAGGGGCTGGACCGTCTGCCGGCGCCGTCACGCGCCGCGCCCTCCGGCCCTGTCGCGGGGGCGGGCGCGACCGAGGCGCAACTGCGTGCCCAGCTCGAGGAGGAAAAGGCGCTGAACGCCCAGTTGCAGGCCCGGCTGCGGGCCGCCGCGGCGCGTGAGTCGAAGGGTGACCTCCAGGACAAGATCGACCGCCTGACGCAGGACCTGGACGTGCAGGGGCTGGAACTGCAGCGCATGCGCCGGGTCAATGCGTCGCTGCGCGAACAGCTCGAGGCGCTGCGCACCGCGCAGGCCTCCGGCCTGGCCGACCCCGGCCAGATCAACAAGGCGATGCTGGCCGAACTGGAGGCCCTTCGCGCCCAGCGCTTGACCGAGATCGCCGAAATGGACGAAATTCTCGCGGCGCTCGAACCCCATCTTGCGGAGGCCAGCCATGCCTGATCTGGAAGTCGTCATCGGCGGGCGCTCGTTCCAGGTTGCCTGCCAGCCGGGGGAAGAGCATTTCCTGCGCGCGGCCGCCGCCTTGCTGGACGCCGAGGCGCAGCCGATCGTGGCACAGCTTGGCCGCCTGCCCGAGGCGAAGATGCTGCTGATGGCGGGGCTGATGCTGGCCGACAAGACCGCCGCGGTCGAGGACGAGTTGCGCAGCCTGCGCGCCAGGGTGGCGGAACTCGAGGCGCGGCCCGTGGCCACGCGCGACGTCGCGGTGGTGCCGAAACAGGTCTCGGACACCCTGGCCGAGATCGCCGCCCGGGCCGAGGCCATGGCGGCGCGAATTGAAGAGCAGGTGCGCTGATGAAACGTCTGATCCTGCTGCTTTCGCTGATGCCCGCGGCCGCCCTGGCCCAACCGAAGTTCGAGGCCGCGACCTATTATTGCGACCGCGGCGTGCAGGTGCCCGCGACCTATGTCAACACGCCCGAGGGCAGCCTCGTGGTGCTGATGGTGGATGGCCGGCAGATCACGCTGCTCGGCGAAGAGGCGGCCTCGGGCGCGCGCTATGGCTGGCCCTCGGACGGGTCCACCTATGTCTGGTGGACCAAGGGCCAGGAGGCCACGCTTTACTGGAAGACGCCCGAGGGCGAGACGCCGATCCTGACCTGCCTCTCCTGAGGCCGGCAGGCCAGGGTCGGCAGCCTGTCAGGCGTTGGCTTCGCGGATCCTGTCGGCGGCCGCCTTGTCGAAGGCCACGCCCTTGGCTTCCAGAAGCTGATCCAGTTCGCCCGACAGCGTCATCTCGGTGACGATGTCGCAGCCGCCGACGAACTCGCCCTTGACGTAAAGCTGCGGGATCGTCGGCCAGTCGCTGAAGTCCTTGATCCCCTGCCGGATTTCCGGGTCGGCCAGCACGTTCACGTCCTGGTAGTCCACGCCGATGAAGTTCAGCACCCCCGCCACGCGGGACGAGAAGCCGCACTGCGGCATCATCTTGGTGCCCTTCATGAACAGCACCACATCGTTCTTCTCGATCAGGTCCCTGATCGTTGCCTCAGCGCTCATCGCCCGTTCTCCTGTGTGTCATCCCCGGCGGCATGGTGCCGCCCTGCATTGCGCGCGGCCAGATAAGAGGCCATGCGCCGTTCCATCTCGGCGGCTTCCGCCTGCCTGCGTTCAGACTCTTCGTCCAAGGGCCTCTCGCCCGCCCGCCGCCGGGACCGCGCGCGCAGCATCGTGACGATGCCGACCAGCGTCATCGCAACCGGAAGCAGACCGCCAAGGCCGCTGCCAGTCACCATCTCAGTCCGGGGCCTTGGTCGTCAGCGCCAGCGCATGCAACTCGCCGTTCGAGCCGTCCATCTTGCCCTTCAGCGCCGCATAGACCGCGCGCTGCTGCTGGACGCGGTTCATCCCGCGAAAGCTTTCGTCTATCACCTCGGCCGCGAAATGCGCGCCGTCATCGCCCTGCACGCTGATCTTCGCGTTCGGGAAGGCCTCCCGGATCAGGGCTTCGATGTCGCGGGCTTCGATGGGCATCGCGGAACTCCTCGTCGTTCGCTTCAACCTAGGCCCGGGCCGGGGGCGGTTCAAGAGCCTCCCATTCGGCGCGCAGCATGCCGAAGAGAATGAGGTCCACCGCCCGCCCCAGCGCGGGACGGAACCAGTGGGCGCGCAGCCGGCCTTCCTGCCGGAAGCCGGCGCGGCTGTAGACCTTCAGCGCGCGGGGGTTCTCGGCGCTGGCATCGAGCCAGAGCCGTTCGGACCCAAG
>JBKBVC010000050.1:0-1566 GCA_046289805.1 Tabrizicola sp. | reverse complement strand
GTCCTCCGCCGGCACGGTCCAGCGCGATGCGGAACAGCTCGACCACCGGCTGGTTGGTGCTGCGGAAGACCGCGAAACCCTTGACCGGACCCTCCCAGATCAGCACCCGGTCCGAAGGGCTGTCGATCCAGGCCTGAAGCTGCGCTTCGTCGGCGTCCCCGATGAAAGGCGCATAATCCGGCCGGGTCGTCAGGCTGCGGATGAAGGGAATGTCCCCCGGGACCGCTGCCCGCAGCATCAGACCCCGACCCTGTCGGCAAAGGCCGTGCGGTAGAGCCGCGAGAGCTCCGCCAGCGGCGCGGTGTCGCCGCCGAGATCGACCAGTGGCCCGCCAAAGCGTCCCACCACTGCGACCGGCACCCCCGCTGCCTTGCCTGCCGCGACCAGCGCCTCGGCATCCCCGGCCGGGGCCGCGACCAGATAGCGCGCCTGATCCTCGCCGAAGAGGGCAGGGGTGTCGCCAGCCTCGAGCGTCACGCCCAGCCCCGCGCCTTCGGCCATCTCGAAGACGGCCAGCGCGAGGCCCCCGTCGCCGAGGTCGGTGCAGGCGCGGATCAGCCGGCGGTTCGCCCGGATGAACTCGCCATGCCGCCGCTCGGCTTCCAGATCGACGGGGGGCGCATCGCCCGCCTCGATCCCGAAGGCCTCGGCCAGAAGCGCCGACTGGCCCAGATGCCCCCGCGTCTCGCCGACCAGCACCGCCAGATCGCCCGCCTCGGGGCGGCCGGCGATCAGCTCGTCCATCGACCGCAGCAGCCCCACCGCGCCTATGGTCGGCGTGGGCAGGATCGGCTGGCCGTCGGTCTCGTTGTAGAGGCTGACGTTGCCCGACACGATCGGCATGTCGAGCGCCCGGCAGGCCTCGCCGATGCCCTGCAAGGCTCCGACGAACTGGCCCATGATCTCGGGCTTTTCCGGGTTGCCGAAATTGAGGTTGTCGGTGGTGGCGAGCGGTCGTGCGCCCACGGCGGTCAGGTTGCGGTAGGCCTCGGCCACCGCCTGCTTGCCGCCCTCGACCGGGTTCGCCTTCACATAGCGCGGGGTCACGTCGCTGGTGAAGGCCAGGGCCTTGCCGGTGCCATGCACCCGCACCACGCCCGCCGGCAGGCCCGGCGTGACCAGCGTATCGGCCCCGACCTGGCTGTCATACTGTTCATAGACCCAGCCCTTGTGGGCATAGCTCGGGCTGCCGATCAGCGCCTTCAGACCCGCGATGGCCCCGATCTGCGGCACCTCGCCCAGCGGTGCGGCGGCAGGGGTCGGCACATGAGGACGGTCGTATTCCGGCGCGCTGGACGACAGTTTCGACAGCGGGATATCCGCCTTCACCTCGTTGCCGTGCAGGATCAGGAAGCGGTCCTCGGGGATCGTCTCGCCCACGATGGCGAAGTCCAGATCCCATTTCTGGAAGATCGCCCGCGCCTCGGCCTCCTTCTCGGGCTTCAGCACCATGAGCATCCGCTCCTGGCTTTCCGACAGCATCATCTCGTAGGCCGTCATCCCCGACTCGCGCTGGGGCTCGTCATCGAGTTGCAGCTTGATGCCGAGGCCGCCCTTGTCGCCCAT
>JBKBVC010000049.1:3608-8475 GCA_046289805.1 Tabrizicola sp. | reverse complement strand
GATCGCCGACGAACCGACGACCGCGCTGGACGTGACCGTTCAGGCGGAAATCCTGAACCTCATCAAGAACCTGAAGGACCGGACCGGCCTCGCCGTAATCCTCATCACCCATGACCTGACCGTGGTCCGCCAGTTCGCCGACCATGTCCATGTCATGCAGCACGGGGTGGTGCGCGAGGCCGGGCCGACCGAAACCATCTTTACCACCCCCCAGCACCCCTACACCCGCCGCCTGCTCGGATCCGAGCCGAAGGGCCGGGCCGACCCGTCGCAGGTCGGCGAGGAAACGGTGCTCGAAGGCCGCAACATCCGCGTCACCTACGCCTTGCGCAAGGGCGGCGCCTTCCGGGGCACCTGGTCGAAGCTGCAAGCCGTGGACGGGCTGACCCTGTCCCTGAAACGGGGCGAGACACTGGGGCTGGTCGGCGAAAGCGGATCGGGCAAGACCACCTTCGGCCAGGCGCTCCTGCGGCTGAACACCCTGACCGAGGGCGAGGTCGATTTCCTCGGCCAGCGTATCGACGGGCTGGACCGGCGCGGCATGAAGCCCTACCGCCAGCGGATGCAGATCGTCTTCCAGGACCCCTTCGCCAGCCTCAACCCGCGCATGTCGGTCCGCCAGATCATCGAGGAGGGCCTGATCGTCAACGGCATCGGCCAGGGCCGTGCCGACCGCGAGGCGCGGGTGAAGCAGGCGCTGCGCGACGCGGGCCTGCCCGACACGATCCTGTCGCGCTTTCCGCACGAGTTTTCCGGCGGCCAGCGCCAGCGCCTTGCCATCGCCCGCGCCATCGCTCTGGAGCCCGAGTTCATCCTCCTGGACGAACCGACCTCGGCGCTCGACCTCTCGGTCCAGGCCCAGATCATCGACCTGCTGCGCAAGTTGCAGCGCGACAAGGGCCTGAGCTATCTCTTCATCAGCCACGACCTCAAGGTCGTCCGCGCGCTCTGCCACCGGGTCATCGTCATGCAGCACGGCCGCATCGTCGAACAGGGGCCCGTTGACGCGGTGCTCGAGAACCCCACGACCGACTACACCCGCCGCCTTGTCAAGGCGGCCTTCGAAATCGCAGCCTAGAGGAGCATCATGCCCACCCCCGTCATCACCTTCATCGGCGCCGGATCCACCGTGTTCACCAAGAACATCGCCGGCGACATCCTGTCCCGGCCCGCACTGGCCAATGCCGAAATCCGCCTGATGGACATCAACCCCGAACGGCTGGAGGAATCCGAGATCATCGTCGGCAAGCTGGCCCAGACCCTCGGCGGCACGGCCAAGGTCAAGACCTACACCAACCAGCGGCGCGCACTGGACGGGGCGGATTTCGTCGTCGTCTGCTTCCAGATCGGCGGCTACGACCCCTGCACCATCACCGATTTCGAGGTGCCGAAGAAGTTCGGCCTGCGCCAGACGATCGCCGATACGCTTGGCATCGGCGGGATCATGCGCGGCCTGCGGACGGTGCCGCATCTGTGGTCGATCTGCGAGGACATGCTTCAGGTCGCCCCGAACGCGATCATGCTGCAATACGTCAACCCGATGGCGATCAATACCTGGGCCATCGCGGCGAAATACCCGACGATCCGCCAGGTCGGCCTCTGCCATTCCGTGCAAGGCACGGCCTGGGAACTCGCCCGCGACCTCGACATCCCGGTGGAAGAGATCCGCTACCGCGCCGGCGGCATCAATCACATGGCCTTCTTCCTGACCTTCGAACACCGGCAGGCGGACGGCAGCTACCGCAACCTCTACCCCGACCTCATCAAGGGCTACCGCGAGGGCCGCTTGCCCAAGCCATCGCACTGGAACCCGCGCTGCCCGAACAAGGTCCGCTATGAAATGCTGACCCGGCTGGGCTATTTCGTGACGGAATCCTCCGAACACTTCGCCGAATACACCCCCTGGTTCATCAAGCGCGACCGCCCGGACCTGATCGAGAAATTCGGCATCCCGCTGGACGAATACCCCAAGCGCTGCGTCGAACAGATCGCCCGCTGGAAGAAGGAGGCCGAGGCGCTGAAGAACGCCAGCACCGTCGAGGTGAAGGAAAGCCACGAATATGCCTCCGAGATCGTGAACTCGGTGGTGACCGGCGAACCTTCGGTGATCTACGGCAACATCGGCAACCGCGGATACATCCCGCAACTGCCCGAAGGCTGCGCGGTCGAGGTGCCGGTGCTGGTCGATGCCTCGGGCCTGCAACCGACCGTGGTCCACGACATCCCGCCGCAACTGATCGCGCTGATGCGGACCAACATCAACGTCCAGGACCTGACCGTCCAGGCGCTTCTGACCGAAAACCCCGACCACATCTACCACGCCGCCATGCTCGACCCGCATACCGGGGCGGAACTGGACCTCGACCAGATCTGGCAGATGACGACCGAACTGCTCGAGGCCCATGGCGACTGGCTGCCCGACTGGGCGCGGGTGCCGGTGCGCAAGGCGGGCTGAGGCACATGTGGCCCGCGCATATCGTCATCGTCGGCGGCGGCACGGCGGGGTGGCTTTCCGCCATGATGCTGACCGACCTGGCGAAACGGCGCGGGCATGCCACAAGGGTCACGGTGATCGAGTCCTCGAAGATCGGCGTCATCGGCGTCGGCGAGGGCTCGACCGCCGTCTTCCGCCAGATGCTGCGCCGCTTCGACCTGGACGAAACCGAGTTCCTGCGCGAAACCGGCGCCACGATCAAGCTCGGCATCCGGCACAAGGACTGGCGGCGGGTGGGCTTCACCTATGACGGGCCGATCGACGACCCGCATCTGGTGGCGGGCGGGGCGCAGCTCGACCGCTATGCCATCGCCGCCGGCCGCCCGGTCACCGAGGCGCATCTGTTCCAGCACCTGCTGAACGGCAACAAGGGCCCCTACGCGCTGAAGGACGGCCGCCCGTTGCCGGTCGGCCCCTTCCACTATGCCTTTCACTTCGACCAGGCGCTGGTCGGCCGGTGGCTGCGCCGGAAGGCGAAGGGGATCGCGCTGATCGACGATCAGGTGACCGGTGTCGAACGCGGCGGCGAGGGGATCAGGGCCCTGACGCTGGAAAGCGGGCAACGGGTCGAGGGGGATTTCTTCCTCGACTGCTCCGGCTTTCGCCGCCGGCTGATCGCGGAACTTTCCCCCCGCTGGATCAGCTACAGCGACGTGCTGCCGATCAACCGCGCGCTCCCCTTCTGGATCGACCTCAAGGACGGCGAAGAGATCACGCCCTGCACGCTCGCCTGGGCGCAGCGGAACGGCTGGATGTGGGGCATACCCACGCAGGACCGGATCGGCGCGGGCTATGTCTATTCCGACCGGCACATCACGCCGGACGAGGCGAAGCGCGAGATCGAGGCGGCGCTGGGGCACGAGGTCGAACCGCGCGGCGACATCCGCATCGACGCGGGCCGGATGGACCGGCCCTGGATCGGCAACTGCCTGGCGATGGGGCTGGCCTCCAGCTTCCTCGAACCCCTGGAGGCGACCTCGATCCACGGCACCGTGGTGCAGCTCATCATGTTCGGCGAATGGCTGGGCACGCCGGACGGACGCGACCGCTACAACGCCGCCTTTGCCCGGCAGGTGGACGACTTCCGCGATTTCGTGCGGCTGCACTATGTCACCGAACGCCGCGACAGCGCCTTCTGGCGCGACATCACCGCCAGCCACCCCGCTTTCGTCACCGACCGGCTCGCGCTCTGGCAGAAGAAAACCCCCACCCGCGACGACTTCCCCCGCTTTCCGCCCGGGCTGGAACATCTCGGCCTCGCCCATGTGCAGGAACAGCTCTACGTCCCGGTGCTGGACGGCCTCGGCCTGCTGAGCCGCGACGCCGCGCGGGCCGAGATGGCTGCCGACCCCCGGGCGCGCGACCATGCCCGCAAGACCCATGCGGCCCTCGTCGCCGAATACCGCCGCGCCGCCTCGCTGGCCCTGCCGCACCGCACCTGGCTGCAATCGCTGCACACGCCCTCCCGGACCGCGTGACGCAGGAGGCTCCCGCCCCAAACCGCCTCAGACTGCCTCGTCCCGCAAGGCCCGGAACGCCATCGGTGACATCCCCCGGTGCCGGCGGAAGGCCTTGGCCAGATAATTCGCCTCGGCAAGGCCCGTCGCCTGGGCGATCTGGGCCACCTTCATCTCCGAGGCCGTCAGGAGGCGCTCCACCCGGTCCATCCGCCGCGCCAGCACATGTGCCGAAGGCGGCAGGCCGACCTCGGCCGCAAAGCGGCGCACGAAATGCGCCCGGCTCAGGCCCGCGATCTGCCAGGCCTCGGTGGACGTGCAGCGCATGGCGGTCCGGGCCGCGGTCACGGGCGATGTCGAGCTTCTCAAGCTCGCCGTCCTGCACGACCCCCTGGTCGGCGCGGTCTGCACGCCCGCCGAGGTCTGGTCCATGGTGGACGAAATGCTGGCCGCCCAGGCGCAATGGCTGCCGCAATATGCCCGGCGCACCGGGCGGGGCCGGGCAGCCGCGCACTGACGCCGGTCAGCCGTAGGCGGCGGCCCAGCGGCTGATCAGCTGGCCTTGCAGGCGCCGCGCGCGCTTGGTCCAGGCGGACGAACCGTCCGGGCCTTCGCGCAGTGACACCGGCACCGCGTCCCGCCGGGCGGTGTCGCCCGAGAAGATGGCAAAGACCAGCTCGCGCCCGCCCGCCGGCGGCACGACATGCCCCGCCAGGCCCGAGACGAAGTTCAGCGTGCCCGACTTGGCCAGCACCTTGACCTTGTGGCCCTTGATCTCCTTGCCCTGGTCGTCCCTCATGCCCATGTCGCGCAGGATCGGTTTCAGCCCGCGCCGGCCGGCCTCGGCCCTTTGCAGGATCGTCGCCATCGCCCGCGCCGTCACCCGCGACCGCCCGCCCAGGCCGGAATGGTCGTG
>JBKBVC010000049.1:0-3598 GCA_046289805.1 Tabrizicola sp. | reverse complement strand
AAGGCTGCGCCGACCCAGTCCGACATCGCCCGGGCCGAGGCCTCCAGCGTCGTCAGCCCCGAGGCCGTCAGCCCCACGCATTCCGCCGTGAGGTTGGTGGAAAACTTCAGCATGTCGCGCAGGACCACCGGCAGCGGCTCGCTGTCCACCCGCCCCAGCTCACGGCCCGCCGGCAGCGCCGACGCCGGCTCGCCCGCCTCCAGCCGGATGCCCTGGGCGCGGGCCAGGGTGCGGAACACCTCGGCCACATAGGCGCCGGGGTCGCGCACCGGCAGCCACCGGCTGCCCCCCTTGCCCAGCGCGGCCGAGGCCACGGTCCATTCCTCCACCGCCCCCGGCGCATAGGTGAACAGCGGCGCCTCGCGTTGCGCGATCGCGACGCGCACCCGCCCGACCGGCGGCAGGAACCGTTCGCCCCGCGCATCGACCGCCACGCGCCAGTCGGCGCCCTCGCGCTTCCATTCGAAATGGACCCGGTTGAAATTCAGGCACAGCCCCGAGATCGCCGCGTTGTAGCCGACATGGTCCGGCTGGTCCTCGGCGATGCCGCGCAGCCTGGGCAATGCCCCGTCCCAGTAGAGGAACCGGCCCGTCGCCCCCTTCAACCCGCCCTGGGCAAGCCGCACCGCCAGATCGCCCAGCTGGTCGGTCTGGAGCGTCGGATCGCCCCCGCCCGCCAGCACGATGTCGCCCTGCACGATGCCGCCCTGCACCGGCCCCGTGGCCAGGATCCGTGTGGCAAAGCGGTGCGACGGGCCCAGCCGGTCCAGGGCATAAAGCGCCGTCACCGCCTTGGCGACACTGGCCGGCGGCAGGGGCAGGTCCGGCTCGCGGGCCTGTAGAACCTCGCCGGTCGCCGCGTCCATGACGACAAAGGCCACGGAGCCTCCCAGCTTGGCGGCTTCGATCAGCGCCGCGGCATCGACCGGCTTCCGCGCCGCCTGCCCGCCTGCAGCCTGCCCGCCCGCCGTCTTGCCTCCGCGCGCCTTGGGGCGGAGCGATGTGTCCATCACCTCGGCCACCGCCGGCGAGGCCACGCCCGCCAGCAGTCCGGCCAGCACCATCCGCCGTGATATCACCCCGTCACCTCCGGTTTTCCCGGTGATAGCGCCATCCCGGGCGATTCCGCCAGTCCGCGATAGGTGGCCGGAAATCGCGCTTGCGCGATGTCACTATCTGACTAATGTCAGGCAAAATGCCTGACCGGGGTCCGACATCATGCTGGATGCCATCGCCCGCCTGCGCCGCTTCAACCGCGCCGTCACACGCGAGGTGGGCGCGCTCGACACCTCCTTCCTCGGGCGCGGCCGGCCGCTCGGGGCCGCACGGGTGCTGCAACTCGTGCAGCCCGAGGGCACCGATGTCGCGCGGATCCGCGCCAGGCTGGACCTTGATTCCGGGCTGCTCAGCCGCTTTCTGCGCAGTCTCGAACGCGAAGGGCTGATCGAGACGGCAACCGACCCGGAGGACCGCCGCCGCCGCATCGCGCGCCTGACCGCGCGGGGGGCTGCGGAAATGGCCGCCTACGAGGCCATCGGTCGCGACCGGGCCGCGCGCCTGCTCGCACGGGCCGGCACGCGCGCCGAAGAGGTGGTGGTCGCGATGGACCTGATCGCCACGCTGTTGAACCGCGACCAGCTCGAGATCCGCCCCGCCGACCCCGACAGCCCCGAGATGCTGTCCTGCTGGCGCGGCTACATCGACGAGCTCTGCGCCCGCGTGCCCGGCGCCCGCCCCGAGATGTTCCCCGTCCCCGACCCCGGCGCCGACAGCTACCGCCCGCCCCAGGGCCGTTGCCTCGTGGCCTGGTCCGACGATCTGCCCGTCGGCTGCGTCTCGCTGCGCCCCCTCGACGCGACGACGGCCGAGGTCAAGCGGCTCTGGGTGCATGCCTCAGCCCGCGGCCAGGGCCTCTCCCGCCGCCTGATGGCCGCCATCGAGGAGGAGGCGCGCGCCATGGGCCTGACCGCGCTGAAACTCGACACCAATTCCGCGCTTGCCGAGGCGATCGCGCTCTACCGCAAGACGGGATGGACCGACATCGCCCCCTACACCGGCGCGCCGGCCGATACCTGGCTCGGCAAGGCGCTCTGACCGCGCCTCCTCCTGCGCTTCCGGCGCGTCGTCGATGCCCCCCGCGACGAGACGCCGAAGGCGCGACGCAGGAGCTGCCGCTCAGCGCCCCGACCGCCACCCGCCCCGCGCCCGGATCTCGGTCGAGGAGGCATCGTTCATCGGCAGGTTGACGAAGGCCCAGACCGGCGCCCTGCGGCCGCGCAGCGTCTCGCCCCGGTCCACCTGGTTCACCCGGAAGGCGCGCGCGGCGACCGACAGCCGCGCCTGCACGCCCGATCCCGGCCGCGCCAGCACCCCCACCGGAACGCTGCGCAGGATGTCGCGCCAGCGGCCCCACCTGTGGAACTGCACCAGGTTGTCCGCCCCCATCAGCCAGACGAAGGTGACGCCGGGATAGATCGCCCGCAGTCGTTCGATCGTGTCCGCCGTCGCCCTGGTGCCCAGCGCCTCTTCCAGCGCGGTGATCCTGACCTTCGGATGCCGCATCACCGCCTTCGCCCGGGCGATCCGGTCGGCCAGCGGAGCCGGTTGCCGCGCCTTCAGCGGATTGGCCGGCGTCACCAGCCACCAGACCTGGTCCAGCCCCAGCCGCTTCAGCGCCTCGAGGGTGATATGCACATGCCCCTCATGCGCCGGATCGAACGACCCGCCCAAGAGCCCCACGACCATCCCCCTGGCCGCCACCGGAAATCCCGCCCGCATCGGCTTCTCCCCCTGCGCAGCCAGAAAATCCGATCCGACCCGTCCGCACAAGCCCGCCAGCCGTTGCAGCCCGCCCCCTTCGCCGCTACATGTGCGCCAACCCCAGATCTCAGGAACCTACGCCATGGCCAGCTACCAGTACGTCTATCACATGGAGAACGTCTCCAAGACCTATCCCGGCGGCAAGAAGTGCTTCGAGAACATCAGTCTCAACTTCCTGCCGGGGGTGAAGATCGGGGTCGTCGGTGTGAACGGCGCGGGGAAATCCACGCTTCTGAAGATCATGGCCGGCATCGACAAGGACTTCAAGGGCGAGGCCTGGGCCGCCAAGGGCGCGCGTGTGGGCTACCTCCCGCAGGAACCGCAGCTTGACCCGACGCTCGACGTCAAGGGCAACGTCATGCTGGGCGTGGCCGACAAGCAGGCCATCCTCGACCGCTACAACGAACTGGCCGTCAACTACTCGGACGAAACCGCCGACGAGATGGCGCGCCTCCAGGACCAGATCGACGCCGAGAACCTGTGGGAGCTCGAGGCCACCGTGGGCGTCGCGATGGATGCGCTGCGCTGCCCGCCCGACGATGCCGACGTGACCACGCTGTCCGGCGGCGAACGCCGCCGGGTGGCGCTCTGCCGGCTTCTCCTTGAAAAGCCCGACATGCTTCTCCTGGACGAACCGACCAACCACCTGGACGCCGAGTCGATCGCCTGGCTGCAAAAGCACCTGATCGAATACAAGGGCACGATCCTGATCGTGACCCACGACCGCTATTTCCTCGACGACATCACCGGCTGGATCCTGCAACTCGACCGCGGCCGG
>JBKBVC010000048.1:0-8490 GCA_046289805.1 Tabrizicola sp. | reverse complement strand
GGCCGTCGGTCCTCTATCTGGCGCTGCTGGCCGTGACGGGCTGATCGTCTCGACCGCCAGCACCACGAGGCCCAGCCCCGCGGCCAAGGCCCACAGATGCCACAGGATGGGCGCGATCTCGGGCAGGGTCGCGCCCATCTGCGTGACCCGCACCAGCCCGTCGATGGCCGCCGTCGACGGGATCAGCTGCGCCAGCGCGTTGAGATGGGCCGGGATCGCCTCGACCGGCCAAGCGAAGCCCGACAGGAAGAAGAACGGCATCCCGAGCGCCAGCAGCACGACCTGCACGACCTCGCCCCGCCGGAACAGCGCCGCGACCAGCTGCGCCAGAAACCCGGCCGCCAGCAGGAAGGGCAGGCCCAGCATCATCAGCGCCCCCGGCCCGCCCAGGATCGGCAGGCCATAGAGCACCGGCAGCACGATCAGATAGACCGGCAGCAGCCCCGCCCAGATGGCCAGCCACGCCCCCGCCCGGCCCAGCAGCCGCCAGACCGGATGGCCGGGCAGCGGCCCGCGCCGGGTCGCAGCCAAGGCCAGCCCCATCATCATCGTCTGCTGCAGGATCAGCACGAAGGCCGCGGGCAGCACATAGGTCGCGTAGCCCGCCGCGGGGTTGAACAGCGGCACCTCGATCTGGTTCGCGGGGCTGACCTGGGCGGTGGCCACGGCGCGGGGCGTGCCTTGGGCGATCAGGCGCCCGGCCTCGACCTCGGCGCCCATCTGGCGCAGGGGGACGGCGGCGCCCTGCATCACGCGCTGATACATCAGGAAATAGCTGGCATCGGCATAAAGCGCGACGGGGCTCTGATCACCGCGCAGCAGGGCGCGTTCGAACCCGTCGGGGATCAGCATGACGCCGTAGGCGCGGCGTTCGTGGACCAGCCGCGTGGCCTCGGCCATGTCGGGGGCGCGGTGGGTCAGGGCGACCGCCTCCGACGCGTCCACCCGCCGCGCCAGATCGGCCGATGCGGTGCTGCCGTCCTGATCGACCAGCACCACCGGCACGTCACGCAGCAGTTCGGCCCGATAGGGCAGCGGATAGATCACCGCATAAAGGATCAGCGCCAGCAGCACGATCATCCGCACCTGCTTGTCGCCCAGCACGGCGGCCAGTTCCGCGCGAAAGGCGGTGGCAAGCGGGCTCATGGCGCGGCCTCCTGCCGGGCCAGGCGCGACAGCTGCGCCAGGATCAGCGCCGCCAGAACGCCCGCGATCACCGCCAGCCACAGGACCGACATGGCGGATATGTCCAGCGGAGTCGCGCGCAGCGACTGGTCGATGCGCAGCTGGACATACCAGGTGCCGGGAATGGCCGCGCCCCAGGCCTGGGCCAGGGTCGACATCGCCTCGCGCGGGAAACCCAGCCCCATGAAGCCGAAGGCCGGCGCGGTGATCAGCGCGATCATGCTGGCCGCCCGGCCCATGTCGCGGGTCAGCACGAAGGCCAGCGCCCCGATCATCTGCGAGGCCAGCACGAACAGCACCGCCCCCAGGGCCATCAGCCACAGCGACCCGCGCAACGGCACCGCCAGCCAGCCATACAGCGCCACATCCGACAGGCCCAGGATCAGCAGAAAGATGACCGTATAGGGCAGGATCTTGCCCAGCATCGCGGGCAGGATACCGCCGCCCATGCGCATCAGCACGCGCGGATGCCGCCCCGGCCCGAAATCCAGCGACACCGCATAGGCGGTCGCGGCGGCGGCGATGATCTGCAGGACCGTGGGGATCAGCGCGGCCAGCAGGAAATGCACATAATCAAAGGCCGGGTTGAACAGCGCATGCGCCTGCATCGGGATGGGCTGCAGCGCGACCATGGCCTGCACGGGCGCCTCTCCTTGACCCTGGCGCACCAACAGGCGCAGGCCCGCCAGCGCCGTGTCGATGGCATTGCGGGCGCCGCGGGCGACCAGCGATCCGGCGCTCATGTGCTGGTTGTCGTAGAAGGTGACGATCTCGGGGCGCGCGCCCCGGGTGATGTCGCGTTCCAGGTTCTGGGGCATCAGCACCGCGCCGCGCACCGCACCGGACACGATCAGCGACCGCGCCTCGGACAGGTCTGATGCGCGATGGGTCACGGTCAGTTCGGGCGTCGCGTCCAGCATCCGCGTGACCGCCCGCGACAGGTCCGACCGGTCCAGGTCGATCACCGCCACCGCCATGCCCGTGGGAATCCCTGCGCGAAAGATCCCGCCCAAGACCAGCAGCATGATCAGCGGCAGCACGATCACCAGCCCCGCCAGCGCCGGGCGGCGCGGCAGCAGGCGGAACTCGCGTGCCATGACGGCCAGCACGGACCTAGCGGTCCAGCTGGATCAGCGCGGACATGCCGGGGCGCAGACCCTCCAGCGGCGCGACGGGCCGGGCCCGCAGCTCGAAGCTGCGCAGGTCGAAATCGCCCGTCGCGCGGGTGGCGCGCCAGCTGGCGAACTGGCCCTGCACGTTGATCAGGGTGATCTCGGCCTCGGTCTCCGTGTCCAGCGCGGGGATGCGGATGGTCAGCCGGTCGCCCATCGCCAGCCCCGCCAGCAGGTCCTCGCGCAGGTTGAAGGTGAACCAGGCCTGATCCAGATCGACGATGGTGAACAGCGGCGCGCCCGGGCCGACATTCTCGCCCAGCTCGATCGTGCGGCCCGAGATCTCGCCCGACATGGGCGCGAAGATCCGCAATTCGTCCAGATCGGCCTGGCGTTGGGCCAGCAAGGCCTCGGCCTGGGCGACCTGGGCCGCGGCGACCTCGCGTTCCTCGGGCGAGGCCCCGGCCCGGGCCAGGTCCAGCTGCGCCTTGGCGGCCTCGACCCGGGCTGCGGCGGCGTCGAGGTTGCGCGTCGACTGGTCCAGCGCCGCCTGCGGGCGCAGGCCCTGCTGCGACAGGCCCGTGTCGCGGCCCAGCTGCTCCTCGGCCAGGCGCAGATCGGCCTGGGCCGCGGCCAGCTCGGCCTCGCGGGCGCGGATCACCTCGGGGCGGGTGGCGCCGGCCGCGGCCTCCGAGGCGCGGGCGACCCTCAGCCCTGATGCTGCGGCGGCATGGGCGGTGACCAGCTGCGGGTTCGACAGTTCGGCCAGCAGCTGGCCGCCCTCGACCCGCTGGCCCACATCGGCCTCGATCCGCGTGACCCGGCCCGAGGTGCGGGCCGAGACATCGACCCGCGGGGCCGCGACCTCGCCCTGGATCAGCAGGGGGCCGGGGCGCGTCGCCCACCAGACGGCACCGATGACCAGCCCGGCCAGAACGGCCAGGACCAGCAGCGGCAGAAGGGATCGGCGGGGCGCTTGGGCAGGTTTCATCGGTTCGGTCCCTGACATCCGACTGAGGGCCAGACTACGCCCGGCCCGCGCCGGGGACAATTCGAAAGCATGCTTGCGAAAAGCAATTTTCATGGGCGTTGTTGGGCATTGTTGCAGAACTCGGCGTCGGAGCAGGGCTCTCCCTTACCCATTAAGCTCAGGCCAGGCGCTCGATTTCGGCGGTGCCGGGTGCGTTGAAGCGGTTCATAAGCGCGACGCGGATGTAGATCTCGGCCGCTTGTCTGTCGGGGTCTTGCGAGGCGATGCGCTCACCGAAGGATTTGAGGCAGCGCATCCTTGCCTCGATCCGACTTCGGACGTGATAGCCGGACCAGACCTTCCAGTTCGCCCGACCGAAACGTTTGGTCGCCCTGAGGATGTCGTTGCAAGCGCGAGCGGCAGGGCAGTCCTCTTTCCAGAGGCGACCATTCTTCCGGATCGGGATGATGGCCGTGCCGCCACGGTCCACGATTGCGGTGTGGCATCGCCGGGTGTCGAAGGCACCGTCGCCGGTCACGGTGCCGATCTGTTCATCCGGCGGGATCTGATCCAGCAGGTCAGATAGCTCAGGACCGTCGCCTTCGCGGCTGGAAGTGAACTCCACCGCCCGAATGTCGCCGGTGTCTGTATCCATTGCCAGGTGGACCTTGCGATACTGGCGCTTGCGGTGGGTGCCATGCTTGTGCGCCAGCCATTCTCCATCGCCGAGAAACTTGATCCCGGTGCTGTCCACCAGCAGGTTCAGAGGACCTGGTGCGCGCCGGCAGGATATCTGGACAGTGAGGGTTTTTTGTCTGCGGCTCATGGTGGAGAAGTCCGGCACGGGCCAGTCGAGCTCGACCATCTCCAGGATGCTGGCCACCGTTCCGGTTGTCTGCCGAAGCGGCAGCCCGAAGAGCACCTTCACCATCAGGCAGAACTGGATGGCCGCATCCGAGAACACCGGCGGGCGACCACGACGACCCGCCTTGTTCGCCAGCCACACCATGTCCTTGTCCATCCAGATCAGTGGCGATCCACGCCGCCTCAAAGCCTCGTTGTAGGACTTCCAGTTCGTCATACGGTAGCGGGCAGCCTCAGGTTTGCTCATGCCGAGACGCTTACCGTGGCCCCCGGCTGCAGTGTATCGGCGACCACCCGAGCCTTCACCTCATCCGGCCACCGCCGATGACCAGAGGCATAAATCTCCACGCCCAGGGAGGTGAGAAACGAATTCTTGGCACACATTGCGAAACGCACTCCCCATCAGCCGATGAAAAGGACTTCGCAGCAGCGCGTCAGCCACGCAACGTGGGGTTCAGACGCCGCTTACGTCTGGTTTTGGCCGTTTGCCACCTCATTCCGAGCCTACCTTGCACCCCTCCGATACCGCCACTCCCGCGGCGCCTCGCGGCCGCCCTCGTCGCGCCGCCGGTACCGCTCCCAGCCGTTCGCCTTTAGGTAAGCCGAGACGCGCATCTGGTCGCCGCGGGTCCAGCGGGCAGGTTCGAGCCCGATCGCCTCCTCGAGGATCTCGCCGACCGACACGTCCTTCAGCGGCTCCGGGCGCGGAACGCTTTCGGAGCGGGAGTTGCCGTAGTCGGGGAAGCCGTCCGAGACGGTGCTGATCTCGTGCGTCAGCCAGTGTTCGATCAGGTCGTCCCAGGCGTCGGACTGGTAGCGGCGGTCCTGTTCCTCGCGGGCTTCGGCCAGGAGCGCCGGGTCGTCGATCCACCAGATCGCGCCGGCGCGGAAGCGGTGGACGGCCTCGGCCCAGAGCTGGTCCCGGTCGCGGGCGAGCCCCGCGATGTCGATGGCGCCGCAGCGGAGCGGCCAGAAGCGGCGGTTGCCGGTCTCGTCGCGCAGATAGGTGTCGGGGTTCACAGTGCCGGCGAAGACGCACTGGCGCGGGACCTCGACGGTGTAGCGACCGTAAGGCGGGCGGAGGCGGTCGGTGGTGCGGGTCAGGAACGCCTTGATGCGCGAGACCTCGGCGCGGCCGATGGCGTCGAGTTCGGCGATCTCGACGATCCAGACGCCTTGCATGTGCAAAGCCGCGTCCTTTGACCCGAGCTCGGGCAGTTCGTCGGTGAACCAATCCTCGCCGGCCAGAACCTTGATCGCGGTGGACTTGCGCGCGCCCTGCGGCCCCTCGAGGATCAGCATGTGGTCGGCCTTGACGCCGGGGCGATAGATGCGGGCGACGGCCGAGATCAGCCAGAGCGCACCGATGGTGTGATGGAACGCCGTGGGTTCCGCGCCGAGATAGGCGCTGGTCCAGGTCTCGATCCGGGACGTGCCATCCCATTTCAGGGTGTCGAGCCAGTCGCGGACAGGATGAATGCGCAGCTCGCGGGCGACGGCGCCGACGGCGCGGCTGACGACGACCGGCGCCACGTTGATGCCGCGCAGTTGCAGCCACTCGGCGGTGCGGATGTCGTCGGCATCCTCCCAGGGGCGCGGGAGCGACGTGGCGACGCCGTCCCACGGCAGCGGCTGGCGTACCACGATCTCCTGCCCGAACTCGTCGAAGGCCAGCACGCCGGCGAAGGCCGGATCGGAGGTCAGCGCCACGATGACGTTGGCCTCGTTGCGCTCGGGCGCGCCCGCGAGGTCGAGCCGGAGGCGCCTGAACCAGGCGGGCTTCGGGATCGGCGCGTGCGGATCGCCGGTGGCGTTCACGCGGCGGCGAAGCTCGGCCAGCTGCTGGGTCAGCACTGACATGCCGATCCCGGTCGCGGACTTGATCCGCGCGATGACCTGCCGCTCGGGCAGCGGGTCGAGCTTCGCCAGCGCGATGCGCCCGAGCAGCGTGGACAGCGCTTCGAACTCGGGCGGGTTGGTCAACGCCTCGGCCGCGGCGATCAGGGTCGCGGGATCGTCGGCGGAGGCGACAACGGGGGTGGCCGTCTCGGCGTCGATGGGGTCTGCGGCCTGCTTACGCGCTGTCGCGCCTGCCGGGCGCGCGTAGTCCTCGGCGCGAGCGCCTCGCAGAAAGTCGTCGTTGAAATCGTCGCCATGCAGCGGCGCAACGATCTCGTTCGGGATGTCGGCCCGGTTCAGGCGGTCCGAGAGCGTCGCGGCCGCCTGGCGGCCGGCGTCTCCGGCATCGGCATAGATGGTGACGCGCCGGGTGCCCTCGGGCCATTGGAACCGCGCCAGACCGTCGGCCGACAGCGCTGCCCAGACCGGTGTGCCGAAGAGCGCCTGCGCGGCGAGCGCCGTCTCGATGCCCTCGGCGATTCCGATGTGTCCGTCCTCCGGCATCGGGAACAGGCGAACCACGGCGTCCTTCACGCTGCCGAGCATCTTCTTGCCGGGAGGCGCCTTCGCGCTGCCGTCGTCGAGCAGGAACGTGCGATGGATACCCGGCGCGCGCTCCCCGCCCGGCAGCCGCAGGATCGCGATCAGGCCGGGCCAGCCGCGGCAGCTGTCGAAGTCCGGAAGATCGGGGTGGAACAGAAGGTCGGGCGATCCGGGATCCGACAGCCCGCGCGCGCGCAGATAAGTCTCGCCCAGCGTGCCCGCGAGTGGAACGGCCCCGTCGACGAGACGTGCGATCTCGGAAGAATGATCCGGGCGCGCGCGCAAGGGCGCCGCCGGCGCTGTCCGCGGCGCCGGATGGTCCATCCCCGCGAGCCGCGCCGCCTCGTCGAAGAGCGCGCCGTCGCAGAGTCCGGTCGCCTGCGCGATCAGGTCGATGGGACCGGCCCGCTCGCCGGTGGCGTAGTCGAAGCCCCAGCCTGCATAGGGCCCGTCGAGATGGATGGTGCAGGAGCCCTCCTTGCGCGGCGGGCGCCCGGAAAGGTCGGCGCAGCGCAAGGATCGACGGTCCCGCGCGAGCCGGGCCTCAGGGAAGAGCCCCGGCAGCCAGTCGGCGGCCGGGCAGGCGAGCCGCTCCGTCCCGGCCGCCAGATCGGGCCGGGTCTTCGGGACCGCGATGTCGTTGAGGTCGATCATCGCGCCCCTCAGGCCAGAAGGACGAGCCCGCGCTCGGCCCGGGTGATCGCGGTGTAGAGCCAGCGGCGCCGGTCGATCTCGTTGCGGCCGAGCCCGTCGTCCCAGACGATCACGTTCTCCCACTGCGAGCCCTGCGCCTTGTGGGCGGTGATCGCCCAGCCGAAGGTCGCCTCGGTCAGCAGGCGCTTCTCCTTGTAATCGCGGTCGTGGCGCCTGTCGTCGTAGGCGACGTGATCCTCGAAATGCCCCTTGTAGATGCGCAGCCGGCCGGGGCGACCGTCGCGCTCGGGCTCGCCGACTGGCCGACCGTCCTCATCACGCACCACGGCCGAGAAGTAGAGGCTGCCCTCGTCGACGATGTCCTCGAGCGTCAGGAACATTCCGTTGATCAGCCGCAGATCGTTCTGGTTCTTCAGGCAGATGATCTTCTCGGCCGGCCCCGTGGGCAGCCAGGTCCCGCCGAGGCCGGCCGCCGCGCGCATGGCGTTGTTGAGCTGCAGCCGCGTCGCGTTCAGCCCGCAGATCAGCTGGCCGCCGCGCAGCGCCTGTTCCGGCGTGATGTCGCCCTTGCGGAGCTTCGCGACATGATCGTCGTAGATGCCGAAGCCGATGGGCCGGCCCTCGCGCGCCATGGTGGCGAGGCGGATGATCGCACTCTCGGCCGCCTGGCGGTGGATCTCGGTCAGCATCACGTCGGGCTCGTCGCGCGTAAAGGCGCCTTCGCCCCGGATCGGCGGCAGCTGGCCGGGATCGCCGAGCACGAGGATTGGCTTGCCGAAGCTCATCAGGTCGCGCGCCATCTCCTCGCCGACCATCGACACTTCGTCGAGCACGATGAGCCGGGCATCCGCGGCGTCGCTCTGCGGGTTCAGCGCGAAGCGCGGATGCTTCATCGCGGAAAGCCCCTGGCGCATCGCCTCGATCGCGGCGTCGGCCGTGGTGCGCGCGAACCCGGTCAGACGACGCGCGCGGGCGTGCCCTTGCGGGTCAGCACCAGCGCGGCCTTGCCGGTGAAGGTGGCGGTGACGACGCCGGGCACGCAGCGGCCGTCCTTCGCGCTGCGGTGTGGCGAGAGGCCGAGTTCGTCGAGCGCGAACTTCAGCACGGTGGTCTTGCCGGACCCGGCATAGCCGAAGAGGCGGAACACCTGCTGCTGCTCGGCTCGGGTCTCGAACCACTCCTTGATCTCGCGGATCGCGGCGGCCTGCGTAGGGGATGGGGTGAATTCTGTCATCGCCGCTCTCCCCAGCACCGTTTCGCCCA